>JAWXUI010000015.1:0-23347 GCA_044432805.1 Mycoplasmatota bacterium
ATTTAATTAATATAATTAAACAGTAGATTATTTAAGGAGGATAAAATGAATAAAAATACAATTAAAAGAGCTTATTTAAACATAACAAGAAAGAAAAGTAAATCCGTAATTTTTTTAATTATTATGTTTGTAATGGCTAATATGGTATTGTCATCACTTTCAATATCACAAGCAGTTGAAGAAACAACTGAATATGCAAAAGATAGTTTAGGAAGTACAGTTTATTTAAACGCAGATATGACTTCAATGAGGGACAGTTTTAGTGGGGGACAAATGAGCGGTGAGATGCCTGATATATCAAGTATTTCTAGACCAAGCATAACACTTTCAATAGTTGAAGCAATTGCTGAATCTAGTTATGTAAACGATTATAGTTATACTGTATCAGTATCAGGAGAGACTGATTTAGAATTATATTCATCTGGACAATTTTCGTTTGGAAGAGAATCATCTTCTGGTTTAACTATAACAGGTGTTAACTCACTTGAAGATATAAGTGGAATAGATGATGGGACAATCGAAATTGACGATGAAGTTTATATAGATGAATATAGTGAAAACGCAATTATTATTTCTTATGAATTTGCAATTCAAAACGACTTATCTGTAGGAAGTGAAATTATTATCACAAACTCAGAAACATTAGAAAGTTTTACGTATGAAATAATTAGTTTATTTACATCTACTATAAGTGGTAATGAAAATAGTATTTATACAAATATAGAATCAAGCCTAAATCTAATAACAAGTGATCAAATGTCAGATGATGAATATATAGTAAGTGATGTAGCTTATTATTTAAGTAATCCAGATGATGTTGATTTATTTATCGAAGAACAATACGAATTAATTGATTTTGAATCAGAATCATTAACATTAAGTATTGATACACAAGCATATGATGCTATGGCTGGTTCAATAGAACAAGTAGGTAGTTTTTCAAATACTATTTTAATAGTAGTTATAGTAGCTGCTGTATTAATATTGTCTTTAATTATTAACAATAATATAAAAGAAAGAAAATATGAAATGGGTGTCTTAATGTCACTTGGTGCTAGAAAAAAAGATATAATTTTACAAATATTCTTAGAGTTAGCTATTATTTCAACTTTAGCGTTTGTATTATCTTTAGGAACTAGTAATTTAGTTGCCAATTCTTTATCTGATAGTTTAATAAGTAGCCAAAGCGATGCAGAAATAAATTCAAATTCTTCATTTGAAAGACCTAATTCACAAATGCCAGAGTTTGTAGAAAATATGACACAATCAAATGTCGAAGAAATTGATGAAATCGATGTATCAGTAAGTGCAAATGAATTCATGCTATTATTTGTTATAGGTTATATAATAGTATTCTTATCAATGTCATTACCAATTTATAATATAACTAAATATGAACCAAAAACAATTTTATCAAGGAGGGAATAATGGATAAGTTAGAGATTAAAAATTTAAAATATAGTTATAAAGATGGAAATAAATTAAATCAAGTTTTAAAAAATGTAAATGTAACTTTCGAAAGCGGAAAAATGTATTGTATCATAGGTGAATCAGGAAGTGGGAAAACAACGTTAATTTCTCTTCTTTCTGGCCTTGATAGTATCAGCAATGGTGATATATTGTTTAATAAAAAAAGTATTAAAAAAATAGGTTATGATACATTTAGATTAAAATATGTTAATATAGTGTTTCAATCATATAATTTAATTAACTATATGACTGCTAGAGAAAATATTGATGTGGCAATAGATTTTGCTGGAATACCAAGAGATAAAATTTATCCCTATGCACTATTAGAAAGTGTTGGTATTGATAGAGAAAAAGCTGATAGATTAGTATTAAAATTATCTGGAGGGGAACAACAAAGAGTAGCAGTAGCAAGAGCACTTGCAAGTGAAGTCCCAATAATAGTAGCTGATGAACCAACTGGTAATTTAGATGAAGAAACACAAAAGTTGGTAATTAATTTATTTAAAAAAATGGCTAAGGATGGGAAAATTGTTATAATTGTAACCCATTCAAAAGCCGTTTCTAAATATGCTGATGTAGTATACAAAATGAAAAAAGGAATATTAGAAAAATAATAAATTGAAAAAAGTATAGATATATACTTTTTTTATTGAATTTTTTTCGTTTTTTTGTTATATTATAAATGATAGTATATTAGGGGAGGCGTGTATTTAAATATTTTTTGAAAATAATTTGAATATTGATTGTTATATATAAAAAAGCAATGCAAATCCAAATTTAACTATGTATTAAAATAAAATATATTAAGAAAATGAAGTAGAAGGAATTTATGAAAAAAGGTTTTACATTAATTGAATTACTTGGTGTTTTGGTAATAATAATAGTCATAGCCGCTATATCAACGCCAATAGTAACAAATATAATTAATTCGTCGCGAGAATCAACAGATCTTGTTAGCGTTGAGAGTATCGTTAAGGGTGCTGGAGAATTATATTATAATGCAAGGTTAGATACAGACAAGACAGCATTAACTGATATAAACGAAGGTAATAATATATTTGAACATTTAGAAATTACAGGAACAACTTTTGAATCTGCAGATGTCAGGGTAGATGAAGATGGAAAAGTTTATATGGCGGTTTATTTAAATGGAATCTGTTATACAAAAAGTGTGTTAAGTGATGAAATAACTTCAACAGAAAGCGCAACTGCTGAATCTTGTGATATAAGTTTAACTAAATATAGAACAACAGTAAGTTATTACAATGCTAAAACATGTTACAATCAGGGAACATGCACTAGATATGAATATACTTATGAACCGTATCAATATTATAGTACTACTTATTGCAGTAATTATTCAATTCCAAGTAGTAGTGTTTGTAGTTATTGTATGTCTGTCGTTTCATATGCGGTTTCATGTTCTTTAGTAGATGAATATGTTGCCAAAATCCTTATACTTGAAACCAGGTATACATGGGTTCAAGTACCAATAGAGTATGATTGTACAACAACATATGATTGTGGTACTTGGTCAACAAATACAGTTTCTGATTGGACAACAACACCGTGTACAGAAATTGATAATGATAGTCAACATGTTGAATGTGAAATATCTAATTGTGATATCAATAGTGCCATTGGGGAGTGTGATTGATAATATGAAAAATAAATTAATAATTATTTTATCTGTAATAGGGTTACTTATTATAGGAAGTGTGGGTATGTTTTTATTCTTAAGTAAAGATTCTGATTCTAACTCTGATGAAAAACAAGACGAAAATAATGAAGTAGTTGATAATTATCTTAGTGTTGAGGATATCGTAGACAAACTAGATAATACTACTGAAATGCAATATTTAGAATCAATGCATAATGTTACTACATCAATAGAGGATTCTAAAATAACATTTAATGTTACAGGAATGCTTAATGGCGAGAATATTGATAGTATTTATGAAATTAACATAATAGATAATAAACTAGATTTGACAGTAGATAAAAATAATTATATTGAAGCAAGTATATTTATGGCAGTTATTGATGCTATTGCTCAAGTAAATGGATACGGAAAGGATAGCACAAATTTCATTATGTTAGCTAGTGAATATATTTTGAGTGAATTGGGAATAACAATAATAGAAACTGAAAATATGTCTTTTAAATATTCTATTGATATTTCAAAAAAATATGAAGTTCCTGAAGATTTTAATTATATAAGTTATAATAATTTGGAATATTTTGGAAATTTAGATAAAATAAAAAGCTACGAAACTTTTTATATGATGGAAAATAATCTACATCTTTTAAAAGTAATTGACGAATCCAATATAATAGATTTTTCTTTGATAGAACTAGAAAGTACTACAAATTCAAGTTATGAAACTGTTAAAACAATAGCGAAAATATTATTGTCAGACACAGAATATGAACAATTTGAAGAAGAATTTGATATATCAACAGATTATAAAATTGGAGAATTTAATGTAGATGTAGACTATGAACTTGATGATGGAGAAGATTATATTCTTTTTGAAAATGAAAAAGTTGTTAAGGTAACATATAATAATATTGAATACTTTGATTTTTCAAATAATAGTTCGCAATAAAAGATAAGTAAAAGTACATTTAACAGTGTACTTTTTTAGTTTTATAAAATAGAATAAAAATAAATAATTTAACTATAATTAAAATAGGTGATAGTTATGCGTTTATCAGATTTACAATCAAAAGATGTAATTAATATTACAGACGGTAAAAAAATAGGAAATATAATTGATGTTAAATTAGAAAATAATGGCATAATGCAAAGTATTATAATTGAAAAAAGCAAATTTTTTGTTTCAATGTTTACAAATAAGGATGAAATAGAAATTACTTGGGAACAAATCCAAAAAATAGGTGAAGATGTTATATTAGTTAAATTAAACTTATGAAGATATTTTAAATATCTTTTTTTTATATGGTGTTTAATTAGACTTATTAAGTCTTTTTTGTTATAATTAAATTGGTGAACTTATGAAAAAAATTATTCCAATTACATTTATTTTAATAATAATAGATCAAATAATAAAGCTAATTGTTACTAGTAATTTAAAAATTTATGAATCAATTACTATTATTAAAAACTTCTTTTATATAACATATGTAGAAAACAAAGGTGCCGCATTTGGTATATTAGAAGGTAACATGATTTTATTTGTTTTAATCGGAATTTTTGCCATAGGTTTAATATATTATTATTTTATAAAAAATCAAAAACTAAACAATATAAAAATCATTATTTTTAGTATGCTATATGCTGGAATTATTGGAAATATAATAGACCGATTATTCTTAGGATTTGTAGTTGACTACCTAGACTTTATTATTTTTAATTATGACTTTGCTATCTTTAATTTTGCAGATTCATTAATCGTTGTAAGTTTGTTTTTATTACTAATACAGAAAGAAGGAAAAGAAAATGCAAATAATAATTTTGGAAAATAATAAAATAAGATTAGATACATATTTAATCGAACATTTAAATGTAAGTCGAACTAAAATACAAAAATACATTAAAGATGATGTGGTTACAGTAAATGGAAAAACAGTAAAAAACGGTTATTTATTAAAAGAAAATGATGTAATCGATATAAAAGAAATAGAAGAAGAATCAATGGATGCTATTGCGCAAGATATACCATTAGATATTGTATATGAAGATGATGATTTATTAGTGATTAATAAACAAAACGGTTTAGTCGTGCACCCAGGAAATGGGAATAGTGATAATACTTTAGTAAATGCTTTATTGTTTCATGTAAATAATTTATCTGATATAAATGGTGAATTTAGACCTGGAATAGTTCATCGTATTGATGCTTATACAACAGGTTTAATAATGGTTGCCAAAAATAATGAAGCACATAGTTTTTTAGCCAAACAACTAGAAGAAAAAACAACACACAGAATATATACCGCTTTAGTAAGTGGAGTAATAAACAATGAAACTGGAACTATAGATGCTCCAATTGGAAGAGATATAAGAGATAGAAAAAAAATGTCTGTTACAAGCACTAATTCTAAGACAGCTGTTACGCATTTTAAAGTTGTTAAAAGATTTAAAGAAGCAACATTAATAGATTTAAAATTAGAAACAGGAAGAACTCATCAAATAAGAGTTCATATGAATTATATTGGACATCCAGTAATTAATGATGCGGTATACGGAAAAAATATAATTGATGAAACTGGACAATGTTTACATGCAAAAGAATTAGGATTTATTCATCCTAAGACTAAAGAATATATGCAATTTTCAAGTGAATTACCAGAATGCTTTTTAAATATATTAAATTCATTTACAGATTTAGAAAATAAATAGATAAAGATAAAAAGGTTGCAAAGAAAGTCCAAATAACATATGGTATTAAATATGATGATATTTGTTTATTTAAATCTTTTGACTCATAATATAAGAATAAAGAAGATAAAAATACAAATAAAGAGTCAACAAATGCTAAAAATGGACTTTGCAAACTAATAAAGAAAAAAGAAAATAACATATTTGTAATATAATTAAAAATTAATATATTTTTATATTCTTTTAGTTCATTTAATTCATACTCTTCTGTTATTTTAAATATATTTATAGAAATTAAAATATAAAGTATACTCCAAACAATTGGAAAAATATAATTATTAGGAGTATATGATGGCAAATTAAGAGAATTGTAATATGAACTGTCAAAAGAAACAAACATGGACGGAACAAACCAAACAAATAAAATGAGAATAAATTTTAATATTTTTTTCAAAATAATTCCTCCTTATTAAAGTTTATTTTAATTAATAAAAAATAATTACAGAAAAGAGAATAATATATGAAAGAGTTAAGATTAAGTAAAAGTGATGAATTAGTAATGCGTTTATTACATTATTTCATTACTAAACAAAATTACAATCCAATTGTATTGCATGGGGCTAAAAATGAAATATGGTTGGAAAATTTAAATAATGATATTAAGATAATAAGAATTGTTTCTAATTATATTCATAATGATGAACAATTAAAATATGATTATTTAAGATCAAATCAAATAATAAAACAAATAAAGAAAAAAACTTTTTCTTATAAAGTTAATACTCTAAATTTGTTTGTAAATTTAGGTGAGAATGTAACTAATGAAAATGTAATTAGATTAAATGAATTTTCAGATATATCAAAATATAAAGAATTAGTAGATGATTTTCCTGATATTGAAAAAAAACCGGAAAATAGTGAAGAAGGATTTTCTTTGTTTACTAAAATTATGGATGAAATAAATCAAAAAAATGTGGATGACGCAAAAAAAGCAGATGATTTATTTAAACCAAAAAAACCAATTATGACATATGCATTAATAGCTGTAAATGTATTGATTTTTCTTTATATGTTTTTTGTCGATTCAAACTTAGAAGCTAATACACTTTATAAATTTGGTGGAGTAACAGGAATAACTTTAGCAAGTGGAGAATACTATAGAGTATTCACATGTATGTTTTTACATTCTGGCATATTTCATTTGTTTTTAAATATGTATGCATTATATATTTTAGGACCTCAGATTGAAACGTTATTTGGGAAAAAGAAATTTCTAGCCATATATATCGGTAGTGGATTAATTGCATCTCTAATGTCAATTTTGTTTTTACCAGATTACACTGTAAGTGTTGGAGCATCGGGTGCTATATTTGGTTTGTTATCATCTCTGGTATATTTTGGATATTTTTATCGAGTTTATTTGGGAACTGTAATAAAAAATCAAATATTACCTATAATTTTTATTAATTTAGCAATAAGTTTTATGTTTACTGGAATTGACGCTTTTGCTCATTTAGGTGGGTTACTAGGTGGAGTATTAATCACTATGGCAGCTGGGGTTCCATATAAATCAACAAATGCTCAAAAAATAAATGGACTTATTATGAGTTGTATTTTAATTTTATTTTTATATTTCTTAGGTATTTCTGGATAAAAGGTTATTAAAATAATCTTTTTTTTATAACTTATTGACAAAAAGTAAAAAAAACTATAATGTATAAGTTATTGAAAGGATGAAAAAAATGAATAATGTTAATTATAATTTAAAAATGTTTGAAATAATAAATCAATTGTCAAGTAAGAAAAATTTATTACTACATGTTTGCTGTGCTCCTTGTTCAACTGTTGTTGTTAAACAATTATTAGAGTATTTTAACATTACAATTTATTTTTATAATCCTAATATTGATGTTTTAGAAGAATATAATAAAAGATTTAATGAACTATTAAAAATATATGATAATTTAACAATAATTAATGAAGTTTATGATAATGATAATTTTTTAGATTATATAAAGGATTATAGTCATCTAGACGAAGGTAGTAATCGTTGTTATTTATGTTATAAAAAAAGATTAGAACAAACAGCTAAATATGCGAATGAGAAAAACTTTGAATTTTTTACTACAACCTTATCAATAAGTCCTTATAAGAATAGTAAGTGGATAAATGAAATAGGTTATGAATTAGAAAAAAAATATAAAATTTCTTATTTATGTGCAGATTTCAAAAAAAATAATGGGTATAAAAAATCTATAGAATTATCAAAAGAAAATAATTTATATCGACAAGATTACTGTGGGTGTAAATATTCTAAGATTGAACATGAAAATAGAATAAAAGAAAATAATTAAAAATAGGTATTTAAGTAGGAGTGTGTTTTATGGCAACTATAATAGCAGAAGAAAGATTAAAAAGAGAAAAAGAATATGTTTATTATCAAAGAGAAATGACAAAAGATATTTTAAAAAATTTAAATTTATTATTATCAAATAATTCTAATCTTAATATATTGAACTGGAAGTTAAATAAATCAAAATTAAGTTTAATATTAACAACTATAAATTTGTTGATAGTAACGACTTGTGTTGCTACAATGCCTATGATTGTTTTATTTTTTAATCTTTTTGCGATATTTACAATCGCACGTGAAAATAAAAATATTAAGATGACAAAAGAACAAATTGATAAAATAAAAAACAGCCAAAAAGAAATTTTAGGTGGCAATATACTTTTTACTGGTCTTTTAGAAAAGAAAATGTCTTCAATTAAAAATTTTAATCTAGATGAAAAAGAAATAAATCAAATGATTGAATATTATAATAAAACTTTAGACTTTTATTATCAACAAGAAGATGGAATTTATAATAGAGAGTCTACCAATAATGAAGAGCAAGTTATAAATACTACTGAAAATATTTCTAAACCAAAAGTTTTAACATATACATTAACTAAATAAAAGAGGTGTAATATTATGAAAAAAATTTATGATGTGTTTAATAATTCAATTTATAGGGAACAAGAATTTCTTGATCAACAACGAGAAGATATTTTTGAAAAATTATCTAAAATAGAGCTAATAATAGAAAATAATGAATATATAAATAGTTTAAAAAAAGGAAAGTTACAAATAAAATTAGTTACAGCTATAGCTATTCTTAATGTCTTAGCAACTGCTATATTTATTTCATCTATACCGATTATTATGGCTTATATTATTCCGTTAGTGTCTGCAATAATAGTAATAACAAATTTAAAATTTATAAAAAAAACAAATAGTGCTATTTCCATGGTATCAGATTTGCAAATAGAACTTCTTGAATCTGATACTGTTTTTAAAGAGTTATTAGAAAAGTATAAATCTTTAAAACCAGATTTTTCAAAAAAAAATATAGTTGATGAAATAGATTTGAAATTAATAAAAGATAATTTTACTGAAATTTTAGATGTAAATTACGAACGAGAGGAAACTATTTGTTCGGTACCTATAGAAGATTGTCTAGATAGTGAAGAATTAGTTATTGAATCTAGTCCTAAAAGATTATCATATACAAAAAAAACTGATTAATTTCAGTCTTTTTTTTTAAATTTTCTATATAATCCAATTGCTTTTCCTAATATTTCTACATGGTCTAAAATAATAGGTGCCATAGTATCATTTTCAGGTTGTAATCTAAAATAACCATTTTCTTTATAAAATGTTTTTAACGTTACTTCAAATTCACTAGTCATAGCAACAACAATATCTCCATTTCTAGCAGTGTTTGTTTTTTCAACTATAACAGTATCTTTATCTAGAATACCGGCATTAATCATTGATTCTCCGCTAACGCTTAAAGTAAAAACTTCTTTATTCTTTGGAACTAAATAACTAGGTAAAGTAAAATATTCATTTGGATTTTCAATTGCTTCAATCGGACTTCCAGCAGTAATAGTTCCAAGTAGAGGAACTTCAATAACATCATTATTTACATTTGCAAATTCATTTTTAACAAGTACTTCAATTGCACGATTTTTTTGATCTTGCTTTTTTATAAATCCCTTTGCTTCCAAATTGCTTAGATGAGCATGTATAGTAGCTGGTGATGAAACACCTAAAGCTTTTCCTATTTCTCTTACTGTTGGAGGATATCCGTTTGATACGATATAGCCTTTTATATATGTCAATATATCAGATTGTCTTTTTGTCAATTCTTCCATTTTTAAACTCCTTTTACATAAATAAGTTTAGCATAGAAATGTATAAGTGTCAAACATTTGTTCGAATCAACATTGACACGAACGATTGTTCGTGATAGAATTAAATTGTCAAAGGGAGTGAGTGTATGTTGGAGATGATTAAGAACAAAGCAATTATAGGGTGTATGTTATTTTTAATATTAATAATGGTTACAAATTCGTATTTATTAAAAATTGAACAAGAAAGAATTTCAAATAATGAATATGTTTCGCAATCTTAAAAATATGGTATAATTATCATAATAGGAGATGAAAAAAATGGAACAAAAAATTATAGCAAATATAAAATCATTAGGGCTTGATATGATCGATAAGGCACAAAGTGGACATCCAGGAATTGTTTTAGGTGCAGCGAATATAATATATACAATATACGCGAATCATTTAAGAATTGATGTTAATAATCCTAATAGTTTTAATAGGGATAGATTTGTAATGTCAGCTGGACATGGATCGGCTTTATTGTATGCAACTTTATATATGTCAGGATTTGATTTGAATATTGAGGATTTGAAAAGTTTTAGAAAACTTCATTCTAAAACTCCGGGTCATCCAGAAATAAATGTTACACCTGGAGTTGATATGTCTACCGGTCCTTTAGGGCAAGGTGTTGCTACATCAGTAGGGATGGCAATTGCACAAAAAAAATTAAATTCTAAAAACAAAAATATTGACTTTAATGTTTATACAATTTGTGGTGATGGTGATTTAATGGAAGGAGTAAGCCATGAAGCAATATCACTAGCAGGAACATTAAAATTAGATAACTTGATTTTATTATATGATTCTAATTCTATCTCTTTAGATAGTGAAACAAAAGTTTCATTTAATGAAAATATTAAAGATAAATTTTTATCGTGTAATTGGGATGTAATAGTTGTTAAAAAAAATACAGTTAAAAATATTGATAAAGCAATTAAGCAAGCTAAGAAAAATAAGAAACCAACACTAATAGAAGTAAAGACTATTATAGGAGAAGGCTCTGTTTTAGAAAACACTAATAAAGTTCATGGAAAAGTTTTATCTAAAGAAGATATAACATCAATTAAGAATAAATTAAAAATAAAAGATGTACCATTTTTTGTTGATGAAGAAGCAAGAAATTATTTGATAAAAAAAATAAAAACAAGAAATGTTTTAGAAGTTGTTTTAAATAATGATTTTGATTTAACATCAATAGATGTTGAAAGTAAAACAGAAGCAACTAGAGAAACAAATTATAAAGTAATGCAAGAAATTAATAAAATAGTCCCTAATTTATTTGGAGGATCAGCTGATTTATCAAGTTCAACAAAAGCATACATAGAAAATGGAAAAATATTTTCGTCTGATAACTATAATGGAGATAATATATTTTTTGGTGTAAGAGAACATGCTATGGGAACAATATTAAATGGTTTAGCGCTTTGTGGATTTAAATCTTATGGTTCTACGTTTTTAGTGTTTTCTGATTATTTAAAACCTTCAATTAGATTAGCCGCATTAATGAATTTAAGTGTTACTAATATTTTTACTCATGATTCAATTTCAGTTGGAGAAGATGGTCCAACTCATCAACCAATTGAGCAAATAGGGGCATTAAGAGAAATACCTAATCATTTTGTTTTTAGACCTGCTGATAAAAAAGAGATTATAGGTTGTTGGAATTATATATTAAAAAATAATATTTCTTCTTCAATAATTTTATCAAGACAAAATACAGTGCAATTAGATAATACTGTTATTGATAATGTTTCAAAAGGTGGATATGTATTAGAGGATACAACTGATATAAAAAGAATTATAATATCTACAGGTACTGATTTAGCAAAAGCACAAAGCATAGCTTTAAAATTAGGAAATACAAGAGTAGTAAGTATGCCTTGTGTTGAATTGTTTGAAATGCAAGATGAAAGTTATAAAAAAAGTGTATTATTAGATGTTGATACTTATGTAATTGAATCATCATCTAGTCATGTTTGGTATAGATATGCTAAAGAAAAAAATATATTTAATATAAAAACATTTGGTACAAGTGCTCCAAGTGAAGATGTTTATAAAGAATTTAATTTAAATATAGATTTTATATATAATAAAATGAAAGAATTATAATATAGTTCTTTTTTTGACATTTTTTTTATTTTGTTTTTATATAATTAAACTAGGTGATTATATGAGAACATTTCATTTGTTTTTAATAAAAAAAGATAAAGCAAGCATGTATGAAAATAATGAATTTGTTTTATATACTACTTTGAAAAATTTATATACTTCAAAAACTAATTTGAATTTTTCATATATTATTTATAATCAAATATGTGATCCTTTTAAGAAAGAAGTAATTGTTAATTATTTTGCTAAAAAAGGATATATAAGAAAAAATAATATTTTTGCGCTTTTAAATGAAACAGAAATGAGTTTAATAAAAATAAACTATTCACATATTATTTTAAAAACAAATAATAATTATTCAAGTATGTTTAAAATATTACAATTAATAAATAAAAATATTTTTATTGTCGACTTTAATAACAATGACTATTTTTTTATAAAAAAATATAATCACATTTTAGAACAAATAAAATAAAATATACTATAGTCTTGTATTTTTATTTGATTTTTTATATAATTAACTTGGAGATGATAAATATGAATTGGTCACAATTTTTTATGGATTTACTTTTAATAGTAATAGGATTAATCGGTGGAGCAGTTGCAGGTTTCTTTATAGCGAAACATTATATGCAAAAATATATAAAACAAAATCCACCAATAAATGAACAAATGATTAAAACAATGATGACACAAATGGGAAGAACACCAAGTCAAAAACAAGTTAATCAAATGATGAAAGCAATGACTAAAAACTTATAGTCATTGTTTTTTTGTTAGGAGGAATAAATGATAGGTGTTATTTTAAGAAATGATGTTTCACAAGAGGGACATAAAATAAATTTACTTTATGATAATTTTTTAAATATTTTCAAATATTTTAATATACCAATAATAGGGATACCTTTAACTAATACAATAAAACAAAATAAAAAAATCATTTCTAAATGTGATGGAATAATTGGGCAAGGAGGAGATGATTATACAATTGATGATTTATTATTAATTAAATATATTTATGATAATGATATACCTTTTTTAGGAATTTGTTTAAGTATGCAAGCAATGGGTGTTTTGTTTGATTCAAAAATTGAAGATGTTAAAGAACATAAATCATATGATAAATATGTACATGATGTTTTAATTAATAAAGATAGTTTACTTTATGAAATTCTAAATTTAGATACAATAAAAGTGAATAGTAGGCATAAAAGTTGCATAACAATCCCTAGTATATTAGTAAGCGCTAAAAGTGATTGCATAGAAGCTATAGAAGATAAAAGTAAAACATTTTTTATGGGGGTTCAATGGCATCCAGAGTCTTTGTTTTTAAATGATGAAAATAGTTTTAAAATTTTTAAATATTTTATTGATAAGTGTGGGGGAGAAAAATGAAAATTTTAGATTTAACAAAAGCTAGTACTGGAAAGTTATTCAATTATAAAAAAAATTTATATATTAAAAAAATATCTATTGATACAAGAACATTAAAAAAAGGAGATGTTTTTGTTTGTTTAAAAAATAATAGGGATGGTCATTTATATATTAAAGAAGCAATAAAGAAAAAAGCAAGTTTAATTATATTAGAAGATGAATCTTTTATAGATAAAAAAAGTGTTTATTTTAAAGTGGATGATTGTTATCAATTTTTATTAGATTATGCAACTTATATTAGAAATAAAAAAATAAATATTCCTTTAATTGCAGTTACAGGAAGTGTTGGAAAAACAACAACAAAAGATTTAATTACGCATCTATTAAAAAGTAAATACAATATTTTAAGTAATGAATTGTCTCAAAATAATCATTTAGGTATTCCAATTACTTTATCTAAAATTAATAATAAGCATAATTTAATTGTTTTAGAGGTTGGTATGAATCATTTAGGAGAAATAGAAAAGTTATCAAAAATAGTAAAACCCAATACTGCTGTAATAACTAATATTGGAACGTCTCATATTGGTAATTTAGGTAGTCAAAAAAACATTTTAAAAGCTAAATTAGAAATATTAAAAGGCAATGATGATATGGATTTACTTGTTAATGAAAATGATAAATATTTAAAAAAATTAAAAAGTGTAAAATTTGATTTTTTAATACAAGACTTAGAATATAATTTAGAAAAAACATCTTTTAATATTTTATATAATGATAAGAAATATTTAGTTAATTTATCTTTTCCAGCTGTTAATATAATTGATAATATTTCTTTAGCGGTTAAATGTGCTCTTTTATATAATATAAAAATAGAAGATATTATAAATTCATTATGTACTTTTAAGATGAATAATAGCAGATTAAATATTATAAAAAAAGACAGTAATATAATCATTGATGATAGCTATAATGCAAGTTTAGAATCAATGAAAGGATTATTTAAAATAATTAAAAATGAAAATTATAGAAAAATATTTATTTTAGGTGATGTTTTAGAACAAGGTAAATATAGTAAAAAAACACATTTAAAAATAAAAAAAGAATTAAAAAAAATAAATAATAAAGAAGTTTTAACTGTTGGAGATGAATTTAAAAAATTAAAATTTAATTCTTTTGAAAATATAGAACTATTAAAAGAATTTTTAAAATGTAAGAATTATCAAAATGTTTTATTTGTGATTAAAGGATCTCATTCTATGAATTTATTTGAAGTTGTTAAATTTTTAACTGATTAAATACTATTTTTAAAAATTCAACATTCACGCTTATTTCAACACAATCACTAATTGGAAATGCCGTTTTAGGAAAACAAATTTAATTTTGTTTTTTTTGTTAAAATATTTTAAATTATCAATATATTAAAAAATTGACAATTTACATCTATTGTAGTAGCATAAATAAAAAGCAAAAAAGGAGTGGTTTATTTGGAAAAGAAAGTTAGTTTTTCTGATAAATTAGCATCGTTTATATCTAAATGTGCCGGAACTAATGAAGATGAAATTTATATAGAAAAAAGATTAGCTAGTTTAGATTTAGATTTGAATTTGAAATTATCTGAATTAGAAAGCATAGAGGAATCATTACGAGAAAAAGAAGAATTAATAAGGCAAGCTAATAATGTAATAGTGACTAGCCACAGTAATATGAATCATTTAATTGAAATGGCAAGAAGAGAAACTATGTTAAAGTATTCTGAACAGATAGCTATGCAACAAACAATATTAGATAATTTACAATTAAAGAATTCTAAGTTAACTGAAGAAATTGCAAGAAACGAAGAAATATTAGAAGATTCGCGTACTATTTCTACTGAAAATTTATTTGCGCTTGTAAATGTTAATGACGACAGCGATGTAATATTTTTAACATTATCAAAAAGATATAAATCCACTAAAGACCCCGGGTATGCTTGTTTATTTACTGATCATATAACAAATACAACATATGACTTTTATCAAAATGATGACTATGTTATCGATTTTAATACAAGAAAAAAATATAGGTTAGATTATCTTTATGATTATATATCAGGAATATTTGGAGAATATATTGCTGTAGGTGATTTGAAATCTGCTATGATTAGTGCTAGAACTAAGAAGAAAGAAGAAAAAGCAAAACAAAAACAAATTTAGTTTTGTTTTTTTTGTTAAAATATTAAAAAATATGATATAATTTTTTTACCTGAGGTGAAGTATGAAAGTAAAATATGAATTAAAACACAAAGATAATTTAGCGAGGTATGGTATTTTAAAAACAAATAATGGTGATTTTGAAACTCCTATGTTCATGCCAGTTGGAACACTAGCTAATGTAAAAACATTAACGCCAGAAGAATTAATAGCAGAAAAATCTGCTGTAATATTATCTAACACTTATCATTTATGGTTAAGACCTGGAGAAGATGTTGTAGATAAAGCTGGAGGTCTTCATAAATTTATGAATTATAATGGACCTATTTTAACTGATAGTGGTGGTTTTCAAGTTTTTTCATTAGCAAAAAATAAAGAAAAAGATATAGTTGAAGAAGGTGTTCATTTTAAAAGTCATTTAGATGGAAGAAAACTTTTTTTAACACCAGAATTATCAATTGAAATACAAAATAAATTAGATAGTGATATTGCTATGTCTTTTGATGAATGTCCTCCATATCCTGTAACTAAGGAATATATGAAAAAAAGTGTTGATCGTACATTAAGATGGGCAAAAAGAGGATTAGATGCTCATAAAAATGAAAATCAATCTTTATTTGGAATTGTTCAAGGTGGAGAATTTGAAGATTTAAGAAAATATAGTGCATTAAAAACAACAGAGATGAATTTTGATGGTTATTCTATTGGTGGTACAAGTGTCGGTGAAGGAAAAGATGTTATGTATAATATGATTGATTATGCTGTTAAGTATTTGCCAGAAGACAAGCCTAGATATTTAATGGGTGTAGGAGATCCACTTGATTTACTTGAAGGTGTTAAAAGGGGTATAGACATGTTTGATTGTGTTTTACCTACAAGGCTTGCAAGACATGCAAATGCATTTACAAGAAATGGCAAAATTAATTTAAAAAATTTAAAATTCAAATATGACTTTTCTAAATTAGATGATACTTGTGATTGTTATACTTGTAGGAATTATACTAAAGCATATATTAGACATTTAGTGACTTCTAATGAAACATTAGGTGGTAGATTGTTATCTATTCACAATATTAGATTTTTAATTAAATTAATGGAAGAATCAAGAGTTGCAATTAAAGAAAATAATTTTGAACAATTTAGCAGCGAATTTATAAGTGAATATGAAAAAACTAGTAAAAACTAGTTTTTCTTTATATTTATACCAATCATACTTCCAAGTGTACTACTACTAATTAAAATTAAGAAATATAAAAAATTTTTAAAACTAACTTGATAATTAAATAGTAAATAGCCAAACAATATTAAAATAATTAATAAAATAAAACTTATTTTTAAACCTTCAAGCCAACCTTTTTTTAAACTATTTTTTCCAACATATAATCCGGTAATTAAAAAAGAAAATGATGGAATTAATATTTTTAATATAGAATTCATACTTGCATTTACGATATTAAAATAATATAAAACACTTAAAATAAAAGTTAAACTAATTAATAATATAATCATTAAGGCAATGCTTTTTGTTATTTTTTTTAAAACTTTCATATAATCCTCCTAATTAATGTTATGAATTGTTTAAAAAAATATGTTTTTATACATTATATATTAGGTGATATTTATGGATTATATTATTGTTCTTATAATTTTTTTTCTTATTTTAAATACAATAAAAAAACAGATAAATAATTTATCTACTTTTACTTTTTTTTATTTGTTATTTTCTATTAATATGTCTTTTTTATTTATATTAAAATTTTGTTCTTTTTTTACTTATGTTTTTATTATAGTTATTTTATCTTTATTTAACTATATATCAACTAATAAACTAAAATTAACTAATATAGATAATCAAACTATTATAAAAAATGGAGTAATAAATTTTAACCAATTAATTAAAAGTAATATATCACTTGATCTGTTAGAAAAAAAATTAAAAGAAAACAATATCCTAGATATTTCTAAAATAAACTATGCTTATATTAATTATAAAAACAATTTAATTATAAATCGATTAGATGAAAATTATCCTGTTATATTATTGATTAATAATAAAGTGAATAAAACTTTGTTAAGGCAATTAGGGAAAGATATAGATTGGTTAAATAATATATTAGATAAGAAAAATATAGATTTAAATGACTTGTTTTGTTTATTATATTTAAATGAAAAAATATTAGTTGTTAATAAAACTATGGGTTTAAATGTTTAGAAACACAAACAATTTGATATGTAGTGACAAAAATTATATTTATTATAGAAGAAATTATTAGTCCATAGAAATTAAATAAATAAGTAAAAATTATTAATGACGCTGTTTTAATTAACATTCCAAAAAAAGTTCCTTTCATAGCTTCCTTTGCAAATCCCATTGCTTGTAGGCTGCTTGCTATTGGGGATTGAATATAATGTATTATAAAAAATGGTGCTAAAATTCTAATGTATGAAACACCTTCATTCGTGTTATATAAAAAATCTAATAAAAAGTTAGGAAATATTAAAAATATTATTGTTGCAGGTATTCCTATTAATAAAGATATTAATATACTTTGAATAATTTTATTTTTTGTATAGATTAAATTATTATCACTATATGATTTAGAAACAACGGGTATTAGGGCATGTGATATGGCTGATGAAAAGAATGATGGAAGCAGTAATATAGGCATTACAAATCCTGATAGTATTCCATAATTTGTAATAATGTAGGTATTATCAAAACCTTTTTGCAATAATAAAAAAGATAATATTATTGGTTCTAAAAAATATCCAAAAGAGCCTATTAGTCTACTTAGGGTAGTAGGTACACCAATATTTAAAACTTTTTTTACATTGTCTTTTTTTATGACTAAATCTTCTTTTTTTATTTTTTTTGGCAATAAATAAAGGAATACAATAATTGCTGATAGTTCACTTAAGATGTTTGTTAATATTATAAATACAATAGTTATTTCAACGCCAAATTGTGAAAAAAAAGGAATCCCTATGATAAGCGCTATAAGTTTAGTAATGTCTTCTAATATATTAGTTAAGACATGTACAATCATTTTTTCTTTTCCAAAAAAGTATCCTCTTAACATGCTAGAAATAGTAATAAAGGGTAAGACAAATCCGATTGCCATTAATGGTATTTTTGTTGCTGGTTCATTTAATAAATAATTTGCGATGAATCCAGAACAAAATAACATAAATATAAGTGTTATTAGATTTAATAATAAACAAAGTGGCATTGTTGATATAAACAATGCTTTATTATCATGTTTTTCTTCCGCTACTAATTTAGATATGGCTGTTGGAAGTCCTAATTGAGCAAGAGCCATAAACAACATGAATGAAGGCATAATCATCATATATATTCCAACACCTTCAACTCCAAGCATTCTATTTGTTATAATTCTAATTACCATTCCAAGTATTTTAGTAAAAAAACCACCAATAATTAATATAAGTGTTGATTTGATAAATTTGCTTTTTTTCATATTTCTCCTTTATTAAACTTTGATTTTATAATATAATAAATATAGGTATATTAAAAATATATGTTTATTAAATTTTTTTATACAAGGAGGGATTTTATGCCTGTACAATTTTCTAGTGTGACAGAATTATATAATAGAATAAGTCCTGCGCTTACTACTAAAGTAAGTGATTTAAGAAGATTAAATTTAAATTATATAAAAGAAGAAGATATATGGAATTATTTAAAAGAAAATGTTTGGAGCAAATATAATAATTTAGCGCTTTACCAAATGGTAAATGATATTTTAAATGTTGATGAAACATTATTAGATAATTATGTTTTAGAAAAGTTAAATATAGTTGATACATCCGCAAATATGACAGGAGGAAATTTTTATGAAAAGACAGAAAGCAACAATTGATTTATTGTTAAAAAAAGCAAGAAGTTATTTACCAGTTGAAAGCGATTTTTCATTAGTTGAAAAAAGTTATAAGTTAGTTAGTGAATTGCATTTTGGAGAAAAAAGATTATCTGGTGATGATTATGTAGATCATTTATTAGAAACAGCTTATATATTAGCTGAAATAAATGCTGATTTATCTACTTTGTGTGCTGGGTTATTGCATGATATGTTAGAGTGTAATTTAATGACTTATGAAGAATTAGAAGAATCTTTTGGCAGTGAAATTGCTTCTTTAGTAAAGGGCGTTACAACAATTAATAAATTGAATGTTGAAGGGGATAACGAAGCTGTAATTGCTAATCATCGTAAAATTTTAGTTGGGATATCAGAAGATGTTCGTGTCATTATTGTAAAACTAGCTGATAGGCTTCATAATATGCGTACCTTATTTGCAATTCCTTTAAATAAGCAAAAAGAAAAAGCAAAAGAAACTATTGATATTTTAATACCTATTGCTCATCGTTTAGGTATGAGTTCGATAAAAAGTGAATTAGAAGATTTATCTTTAAGGTATTATAAGCCTGAAGTTTATTTTGATATAGTTGAAAAATTAAATGCGACTAAATTACAAAGAGATAATAGTGTAAAAGAAATGTGTGAAGTAATTACTAATATATTAACAAGTCACAATATTAAACATAAAATAAAGGGTCGTTCTAAGAGTATTTATAGTATTTATAAAAAAATGGCTAAGGGTAAAAAATTCAGTGAAATTTATGATTTATATGCAATGCGTGTTTTTGTTGATAGTGAACAAGATTGTTATCAAGTATTAGGAATAATTCATTCTAAATTTAAGCCGATGCCAAAGAGGTTTAAAGATTATGTAGCGATGCCAAAAACTAATATGTATCAATCATTACATACAACTGTTTTTGGAAGTGATTCACATCTTTTTGAAATTCAAATTAGGACTTATGAAATGGATAAGATTGCTGAAAACGGAATTGCATCACATTGGTCTTATAAAGAAAAGGGAAGTGTCACTGCTAATTTACAAAATGCAATGGAACAAAAACTTAATTTATTTAAATCGGTAATGGAATTAAAAGATCAAAATGATAGTGAATTATTAGATTCAATGAAAGAAAGTATTTTAAAAGAATCTATTTATGTGTTTACTCCAAAGGGCGATGTTATTGAGTTATCACAAGGTTCAACTCCAATAGATTTTGCATATCGAGTTCATAGTTCGGTTGGAGATACAATGATTGGGGCTATTGTAAATGATTGTATTGTAAGTCTTGATTATGAGTTAAAAGATAATGATATCATTAGAATCAATACTAATAAAAATTCAACTCCTTCAAGAGAATGGATAAATATGGCTAAATCAAGCCAAACAAAAAATAAAATAAAGTCTTATTTTAATAAAATAGATAAAGAAGAATATAATAAAATCGGTTTAGATTTAATCCAAAAAGAAGTTAAGAAAAGAAAAATTTCTTATTCAGATTTCTTTACAAATGAAAATGTAGATAAAATATTAACTGAAACAAAATGCAAGTCTTTAGAAGAGTTATATATAAATGTTGGTAATAATAAATTATCAACTAATGCTATTGTTAATATTATTGATAAAGTTACAGATACTAAAGAAGAGTTGATTTTAAAGAAAATAGATAATACAACATTCAAAGAAACTATTGTAAAAGATGATATTATTGTACTTGGTATTGATAATATAAAAATAAATGTTGCGTCATGTTGTAAACCAATTCCTGGAGATAAAATTATTGGATATATTACAAAGGGTAATGGGATTACGGTTCATAGAATGTCTTGTCCAAATGTAGATGATTTAGATAATCGTTTTATTGATGTTTATTGGAATGAAGTTACAACTAAAAAATATCCGACACAAATTTTAGTGCATAGTCAAGATTCTAAAAATATTTTACTTGATATAATTGCTAAAACTTCTAAAAGTGATGTTACTATAGTTAGTATTAATACAATTAATACTAATGATAATTATATGTATGAAATTACTGTAAGTGTTTCAAATAAAGAATTATTAGAAAAATTCATGTTGGATTTAAAAAATATAAAATCTATTATTGATGTTAATAGGGTAATAAAATAAGGCTAGTTGTTCAAAGAGTTAAAAAAGCTAGTGTTTCTGTTAATGAAACTTGTAATAAAATAAAAGATGGGTTAGTTGTCTTTGTTGGATTTACTCAAGGTGATAATATAGATGATATAAAGTATTTGATTGATAAGTTAATTAATTTAAGAATATTTGGTGATGATTTGGGTTTGATGAATAAATCAGTAATAGATATAAATGGTGAGATTTTATCTATTTCACAGTTTACATTATATGCAGATTGTAAAAAAGGGAGAAGACCTTCCTTTGTATCGGCTTTAAAAAGTGATGAAGCGAGTATCTTGTATGATGAATTTAATAGATTGTTAAAAGAAAAGATAAATATAAAAACGGGGGTTTTTGGTGGTGATATGCTCATTTCATTAGATAATGATGGGCCTGTTACAATCATTTTAGAGAGTAGGAGTTAATATGATAAAAAATAAGTTAGATTATAAATTAGTTAATTTTGCGATTTTGTGTTTAATAATATTTTTAATACATCAAACAACTGGTGTTTGGATGGGTATTTTAAAAAATTTATGGACAATTATTGCACCGTTTTTCTTTGCATTTGCCATAGCGTATGCATTATATCCGTCAATTCAGTTTTTACAAAATAAAAAAATACCTAAAAATATAAGTATAGTAATTGTTTTACTTTTAGTTGCTTTGTTAGCAGCGTTAGTTATTGTTTTAGTGGTTCCGGTTTTATTTACTCAAACACAAGAATTATTTAATTTAATAATTACTTTTATTACTGAATTTTCTATTGATTGGGAAATTGATTTAGGTGGATTGTCAGACGCGTTAAATGAATCTTTTAGTGATATTTTAAAAGCAATGAGTACTTATCTTTCAAATGGTGCTGTATCATTTGTAAATAGTTCTCTATCTGCTATTACAAATTTCTTTATAGGGTTAGCAGCTGCTATTTACTTTTTAATTGATATGGATAAAATAAGAGAACATGCAAAAGTGTCTTTTAAGAAAAGATCTAAAAAAACCTTCTTATACTTTCAAACACTTGATCATGAGATGAAGAAATATTTAACTGGTTTTATAAAAATTTCTCTTATTTCGGTTGTAGAGTATTTTGTTGTATATGCAATTATTGGACATCCAAATGCTTTGTTAATAGGTTTCTTAGCGTTAATAGGTGGATTAATTCCTTATTTCGGTGGAATGATTGTAAATGTTATAGCTGCTATTACTGCTTCTGTTGTGTCAACTAATTTATTAATAGCAACTATTATAGCGTTTATTATTTTAGCTCAAGTGGATGGTTATATTATTAATCCTAATGTTTATGGTAAGACTAATAAAATTCATCCGTTAGTTGGTATAATTGCTGTATTTGCATTTGGTTATTTATTAGGATTTACTGGTGTTGTAGTGGCTATGCCTTTAGCGATTGCTTTAATAACTACTTATAGATTCTTTGATGATGATATTATAGAAAAGTTTACAAACAAATAATATTGTTTGTTTTTTTCTTTTAAAGAATATATAATTAATATAGACTATTGGAGGATGTTATGAGTATAAAGATTGATAATTTAACAAAAAAATTTAGTGATGATAAAGGTATTTTTAATATTAATTTAAGTATTAATAATAATGA
>JAWXUI010000016.1:0-22487 GCA_044432805.1 Mycoplasmatota bacterium
TGATTGCTCCAGATAAAAACAAATAAGTAGAAATACTTATTTTTTTCTTGTAATTAAATGTATTTAGTTTAGGAGTTAGTAAAAAGAAGTTATTTAAAATATAAAAATAATATAACATTTATATTAAGATGTGTTAGATAAGATTGTATATAAATTATAACAAAATTTTGCGCTAATAATCAGACTATAAAAAGTTGCTTTTACTTCTTTAAGTAATATAGGTTAGTGTTAGTGTAAAGATTGACAAAAGGACCAAAAATGGTATAATATTTTCATGAAATGAGATGTAAAATATGAATAAAAAAAACTATACGGTATACAGAAATTCAATCTTTGTAGGTAAAGTTGTTAAGGCCAGCAGCATTTATCGACTTGATAGTGAATTCCGTTTTTTTAGAACTGAACCTGGTCAATTATTAGCTAATCCATATATTCCTTATCGAAGTATGTTATTTGTACCAAATGAAGACCAAATGGCACAAGATTTATTATATAATTCACCATGTTATCCTATATTAAATATAAGTAATGATGAGAAATGCTTATCACTAGGTGATGATAGTGTAGTTGTAGAAGATTCTTGTAATTTGGAACAATTATTAGAATATTTTGGATATGCTAAAGAGTTAACATTGGAAGATATAATAAAAATTCGTAAAACTTTTTTTACTGGAAGATTTGCAAAAGATAATTGTGAATTATTCGGGTTAAGAGAAAGTAATCCCGAAGATTGGACATTTTATGAAAATGGTAAAATTTTAACAGATGAAAAAAAAATACAAAAGCGTATTGCAAAAATCAAAGCTTCAGGAGAAAGATCGTTTTCTGGTGTCTTTGATTCTGTTCTGCAAAAAGAATATTTTGATGTATTGGATACAATGGGGGATGAAACTTTATCTTGCAAAGTTCTAAAATCAAAATTTGAAATTGATTCTTTTGCGCCTCATAAAGAAGAAGGATTTGTAAAAAAACTTAGTAGATTTTAAAATATAAGTAATTAGTTAAATTAATAATAAGCCAAAAACTTCTTGAATTAATACTACAGATAAAAATAAATAGGTAGAAATACTTATTTTTTTCTTGTAATTAAATGTATTTAGCAGTTAATAAAATATTGAATTTAAAACATAAAAACTATATAATGTTTATAGTAAGAGGAGTTAGATAAAATGTTATTATTAATAGAATGTATAATTGCGTGCTTAATTTTTACAATTATAGTTTTACCACCTTTATATAAAAATCCAATGAATCAAATTATGTCTTATCCAACAAAGATAAGAAAAAGAGTTGAAAGTTTACCCGAATATAAAAACAATATAAAAAAAGATGAAACAAAACATATTACTAGAAAAATAATAGCTGGAATACTATTAGTGATGATACTCGGCTTAATTTCTTATTATTCTGGAGCAAAAACATTCATTGATTGTTTTAAACATTCATTTATACTGTTTTTAGCAGTCAATATTTATGATCTAGTTATACTAGATATATTAATTTTTTGTCACAGTAAAACGTCTATAATACCGGGAACTGAAGATATGATAAAAGAATATAGAAGTCCTTGGCACCATATTAGAGGCTTCTTTATAGGAACAACTTTAGGGTGTTTAGTATCCTTATTATCATCATTATTTATACTTATATTATTTTAATTATCAAGCACAAATCAATAAATGATAAAATAGAAATTAATTTTTTATGCTATAATATTTAAATGAATGATATGCTTATTTTTATGTGAGCGGTAAACAGGGAGTAACTATGAAAAGAAATGAAGAAATTATAGAATTTCATAAAATATTGTCTGATGAATTCCCAAAATTTTTAAAACCTTATATTCAAACACCAGAAATGCAACGAATCGATAAAATCAGCATTAGCTGTGGAACTGATTATTGTGGAATATATAATCCTCCTTATTTTTATTCTAATTTAGACCATAGTATAGGTGTTGCTTTAATAATATGGAATTTTACAAAAGATAAAGCAGCAACATTGGCTGGTTTGTTTCATGATATCAGCACACCAGTATTTAAACATTGTATTGACTTTATGAATAATGACCACGAAAATCAAGAATCTACAGAAGAAAGAACCGAACAATTTATAAAGAAATCACCACAAATATGTTCTTTATTAGAAAAAGATGGGATTAATATAGACCAGGTAGTTGATTATAAAAATTATCCAATAGCTGATAACGAAACTCCCAAATTATCTGCCGATAGATTAGAATATAATTTTTCAAGTGGACTATCATTTAAAAGAGTATGGACTTTAGAAAAAATAAAAAAAATCTATGCTGATTTAATAATAATTAAAAATGAAGATGGTATAGATGAGTTGGCATTTAAGTCTACTTTAATTTGTGAAGAATGTATAAAAACAATTTCAAAATTATGGCCTGCTTGGGTAGATACAAATGATAGAACTACTATGCAATTTCTAGCAGACATTATAAATGATATGATCGTACATAAATATATATGTATTGACGAACTTTATACTTTATCTGAAGAACAAATTATAGAAAAAATTAAATTTAAAAGCAACGAATCTATAGCGAATAATTTTTTAGAATTTGAAAAAGTAAAAGAAGCAAAAAGCTCTGATTTTAAAATAGAAGGTAAATATTGTATTAATGTTAAGTCTAAGACTCGTTATATTAATCCTCTTGTTATTAATGGACAAAGAATATATGATATTTCTAATAAAAGTAAAAAACTTATCGACGGTTATATTTTGTTCAAAAAAGAAGGTTGGACATATTTTGATTTTAAATATCAAGAATAGTGTAGAAATAGAATAAATATAGTTTTTTAAAAAAGAAGATATTATGATAAAAGAAATGTATTAGTAAAATTAAAACAGGTGATTTATGAAAGCAATTAGTATACAAGAACCATATGCATCTTTAATAGCATATGGATATAAAAAAATAGAAACAAGAAGTTGGGCAACAAAATATAGAGGCGAAATTTTGATACATGCTAGTAAAAGTAAAAAGTATTTACAAAATATAAAAGATGAAAATATACTGGACTTAATAAAAAAAATAAATTTATCTTATGGAAAAATACTATGCAAAGCTACCATAGTTGATTGTATAAAAATGGATGATAAATTTATATCTAAAATTAAAACTAAACCAGAATATATTTTAGGAATATATGAAATTGGAAGATACGCATGGGTATTAGAAAATATTCAATTACTTACTTGTCCAATAGAAGTAAATGGAAAATTAAATATATGGGAATATAATATATAAATATTTTTTTAATATATAATAAAGTGGCTATATGTTATAATATAAAAATAGGTAGGGGTAGTATATATGGAAAAACAAGATTTTCCGATTTTTATAGCTTTTATTCTAGGTGTTTTTTTACTATCGTTTGGAATAAAAGATTTTATAGAATATAAAAATATATTGAAAGATTATGGAACAACAGTAGCTACGTTTGTAGAAACTTTGGATTATGATACTGAAAGTGAAAATAACAATTTAATTTATGAATATACAATTGATGAAATGAATTATAAAGTTTTAATTGAAGACGCACTTGCTGTAGTTCCACAAATTGAAATATATTATGATTTGTCAGATCCTTCGATTGTTGTAGTAGCCAGTGATAGAGATCATGTTTTCTTAATAATAATGGGATTAATGTTTACTTTAGTACCTGCTATAATGATTAAAACAATTTATAGCAAAGAATATAGAAAGTTAAAAAAAGATGGATTAATCAAAGGAACAGAAAGAATACCATTCGATCCAGGGTTGTCAGCAATTTTATTTATTGGAATTCTTTTTACTATAATACCACTGCTTTTACTTTACTTGATTACGGGCTCAATAAATCCAGAATTTATAGAACAATACTTTTTAACAGTATCTACGCTTCCAACTTTTGTAATATTATTTATGTTGTTTATAATCGGTATATATCTAATCTTCTATACAATACATTGCTTTTTTAAAAATTTGACAGAAAAAAAATAAGTTGTGGTTACTTATTTTTTTATTTATGTTAATCTTATATTAAGAGGTGAATAATATGGAATTAGTGACGTTTCAAAGTTTAGATGCTTTAAAACATTTAATTGATAAAGGATACTTAGAATGCGAAGAAAAATATATCGATAATAAAAAATTTGGACTTGTATATGATTATATTAAAAATAAAATGCAAGAAAAAAATTTGATTTCAAATAACTATCCACTATGGTGCTGGGTTAAATGCAATAATTCTATTTGTCCACCAAAGCATAAAGGAAAAAAGATACAGGGTTTTGATGTTAAAATTACTTTTAAGAAAAAAAGAAAAGATGTTTTTATTACTGATTATATTAAATATTCATTTTTATTAAATTATACTTATATTCCCATTAGTTTAAAAGATAACAATGATTTTAACAAAAAATTAGTTAAATATAATATCACGACAACAGATTTATTGAAATATGTAAGAAAAGATAAATATAAAGAATCAAGAACAGATTTTGAATTTTTAGAAATAATAAAAATAGTAGAAAAATCATTTGATAGATGTATAAGTGAAGATGGAAATATTTTACAAGGATGTGTTTCAAAAATTAATTTAGAAGATGTTTTAAAAATAGAATTTTTAACAGATGAAAATGTTATTAATGGCTCACTAAACTATATTCATTCAAATGGAAAAAGAAAAGATTGGAAAGAAGTTTATTATAATAATTTAAAGTGAAATAAAAAAAGAAAATTATTTAATTCTCTTTTTCTAAGTCACTTTTTCTTTTTGCTAAACAATTTAAAAATTTTTGGAGCTGCTGGAATAATAGATGAAGTATTAACTTTAGTGGTATCGAAATGTAAAAGATTATTATTTATTGTATCTTCAGGATCTTTTGATAATAAAATACATATTGGAGATATCGTAATACCAAAATATAGTGTAGTAGGTGATGGGGCATGTAGATATTTAACTAAACAATATCCAAATGTTTCTTTGACAAACGATTTAATAAAAATTGTTGAAAGTTATAAAGATATTAAACATCATATTGTTCCTAATTATGTTATTGATACGATATTTGCATAATTTGCGCATGTTGATTTTGTTAAAAATTTAGGTGCAAAGTATTGAAATGGAAACTGTTTTAACATTTAAGACAGCAAAAATATGTAATATTAAAACTACTGCTTTAATTATTGTAAGTGATAATACAATAATTAATAAATCATTATATAGTGGTAGAATAGAAGAAGAGTATAGACATAAGGTTAGATTTGAAATTGTACCAAATATAATATTATAATTATTTAAAGAAAAAACAGATTAAAATTTTAATCTTTTTTAGTTTTTATTATTTTTAGTTTTCCTTTTACAAAAGATAAGTCACTAGTTTCAAAAGCAATCTAGTCTTCGTGATGACTAGCTAAATTTTAAACCAATATGATTGAAAATATAATAGTAATGTGATACTATTGATATTAGAATAGGATGATAGAAATGAAAGTTATTTTATTAAACGCGAAGAGATTAACATATTTGGATTTACCAAATACAATAGAGGGGAGTTTTTGGATTAGTAACCCAGATAATCCAGAAAAGATTCTTATAAACGTTGAAAGTAGAGAAAATAATTGGTATTTAATTGGAAATAATGATAACAAAATTATTGTTGGGAATGAATTTGTTTCTGAGCAACCAATTTTAGCAAATAATTTTTATACATTTGGCAATCCTAAAGAACAATACACCATTTATGTAGTTGATAATTATGATAAAACAATGAAACTTTATAAAATTAATGAAAATACAGAAATAAAAATAGGTAATGGCATGGCAGACAATATCTCTTATGCCATAAACTATCTTACGGCAAATTATGCAATTTTATCATATAACAATGGTCAATGGTCACTAGTAATAGATAATGCTAAAACAATATATTTAAATAATGATCGTGTAATTAAAAATAAAACTTTGCTAAAAAACGGGGATACGGTATTTATTATGGGCCTAATAATCACAGTAACTAGTAATATGGTGATAATGAATAACCCACAATCTAAAGTGACGATAAAGAATCTTAATTTATCCGAAGTAACGGTAACGGCAGATAATTATGAGTATGATGAAGTTCCAGAAATCAATTACTATAAAGATGAAGACTATTTTTTTAAAACTCCTAGATTAAGAAGATTTATTTCGACATTTGAATTTAAAGTAGCTGCGCCGCCAACTCCAGATAAAGAAGAAGAATTACCATTTATATTGTTATTAGGGCCGATGTTGACAATGGGGATGACTTCCGCTGTATCTTTGTTAAATGTAATGATTAAACTTAATAACGGAGAAACAACATTGGGTGAATCATGGATGACTCTTGTCATAGCTATAGCCATGATGACAACAACCCTTTTATGGCCAAATTTAACTAAAAAATATAAAAAGAAACAAAAAGCTAAAAAAGAAGCAGAAAGAAGAACTAAGTATAGTATATATTTAGAAAAAAAGAAAAAATTGCTAAATATTGAAAATAGCAATCAAAGACAAATATTGATAGAAAATCTTTTGAATTTAAATGATTGTTATGATATCATAAAAAATCGAAAAAGAACATTATGGGAAAGAAAAATTTCTCAACAAGATTTTTTGACAGTAAAGGTTGGTACTGGGAATCTTCCTTTAGATGCGAATATAAATTTTAATGAAGATGAATTTATTATTGACGAAGATGATTTAAAGAAACAAACGGAAGAAGTAATTAATACTTATAAAACTCTTGGAAGTGTTCCGGTTGGGTATTCTTTTTTTAATCAAAAGGTTACTGCCATTATGGGAATAGATAATAAAGTTGATTCATTTATAAATAACGTTATTCTACAATTATTAACATTTCACAGTTATGATGACTTAAAAATTGTTGTATTTACAGACGAAAAAAATATCGGGCTTTGGGAATATTTAAAAATTATTCCGCATTCATTTAGTAATGACAAACAAATAAGATTTTTTACAACAAATGATGAAGAAGAAAAAAAAGTAAGTGCTTACTTAGAACAAGAATTTATTAAAAGAACAGCAGAAGCTTCACGAGATAAAGTTGAAAATGAATCGGCAGAAAATAAAACGACATATTTACCTTATTATTTAATATTAACAGATGATTTTTTAAGTATAAGAAAATTAGGTATCACAGAACTAATTATGAATAGCAAAGAAAATTATGGCTTTGGGTTTATGATAAAAGAAAATAAATTAGGTAAACTACCAAGTGAGTGTGAAACGTTTATTAATATCGGTTCAAATAAATCAACTATATTATGTAATAGTATTGATAATAGTTATCAACATGAGTTCAATGATGAAATAAATGATTCTTATGATATGTTTGATTGTTCTAAAATTTTAGCTAATATACCTATTGAATTTGAATTTGATTACAGAAATTTACCAAATTCTTTAAGTTTTTTAGAAATGTATAATGTTGGTAAAATGGAACAGTTAAATGTTGTTAATAGATGGAGATTAAATGATCCTACTAAATCATTAAGAAGCATAATTGGTGTTAATGATACAGAAAATAAAATATATTTAGATTTACATGAAAAAAATCATGGTCCACATGGACTTATAGCAGGAACAACAGGATCTGGGAAATCAGAATTTATAATTACTTATATTTTATCTATGGCTGTAAATTATAGTCCAAATGAAGTGGCATTTATCCTAATCGACTACAAAGGTGGAGGACTTGCTGGGGCGTTCGAAAATAAAAAAAATAATGTAAGATTACCACATTTGTCAGGGACAATAACTAATTTGGATAAAAATGAACTTAACAGAACATTAGTTTCTATAGATAGTGAGTTAAAACGTAGACAAGAAAGATTTAATAATGCGAGAGATGAACTTGGCGAAAGTACTATGGATATTTATAAATATCAGAAATTCTTTAGAGAAAAAAAATTAAAAGAACCAATTCCACATTTATTTATAATATGCGATGAGTTTGCTGAATTAAAGTCTCAACAGCCAGAATTTATGGATAATTTGATTAGTGCTGCACGTATTGGTAGATCTTTAGGGGTACATTTAATACTGGCGACACAAAAACCAAGCGGTGTAGTTAATGATCAAATATGGAGTAACACTAAATTTAGAGTTTGTTTAAAAGTTCAAGATAAAGCAGATAGTAATGAAATGATTAAGTGTCCAGATGCGGCAGAAATAACAAATGCTGGTAGATTTTATTTACAGGTGGGCTATAATGAAATCTTTATTTTAGGACAATCAGGTTGGGGTGGAGCCTCTTATATTCCAAAAGACAATGTAAGTAAGGAAATAGATCGTTCACTAATGTTTATTGATAATACCGGAGAGATATTTAAAACTGTAGACGAAGGTAATAATAAAATGAAAGTTGAATCAAAAGGCGACGAATTATCTAATATCTTAAAATATATTACAACTATAGCAAATAGGGAACAAGTAATGGCAAATCAATTATGGCTAGAAAATATTCCTGAAACTATTTATGTAGAGGAAACGATGAATAAATATAAATTTAGTAAAGAGCCGGGAAAGGTAAGTGCAATCATTGGAGCCTATGATGATCCATCAAGACAACATCAAAATATATTAACTTTAGATTTTGATGATGAAGGAAATACAATAATTTATGGGTTATCAGGTGTTGGTCGAGAAATGTTTATAAAATCAATTTTGTATTCTTGCTCAATAAATTACTCAACAGAAGATATTAATTTTTATATATTTGATTTTGGTTCTGAATCACTAAGAATATTTTCTAAATTACCTCACGTTGGAGATATCGTATTTTCAAGTGAAAGTGAAAAAGTTGAAAAAATGTTACTTTTAATAAATCAAGAAATAGTTTATAGAAAAGAATTATTTGCTGATTATAATGGTGATTATTTTACATATTGTAAAAATAGTGGAAAAAAAGTTCCAATATATAGTGTGATATTTAATAACTATGATTCTTTTAAAGAATCATATACGCAATATGATGAATTAATTAATAAAATTGTTCGAGAAGGAAAAAGATATGGTATTTTAGTTATATTAACAGCAAGTAGTCAATCAGGATTATTTGGCAAGTTTACAAGAAACTTTTCTAATGTTTTTGTATTAGATATGAATGATAAAAGTGATTATATGAATATTTTAGGCAAAATTGGCAATGTTCTACCTAGTGATTACACAGGAAGAGGATTATATAAAAAAGAAATTGCTTATGAATTTCAAACAGCAAAAATATGTGATGATGATAAACTTATTGAATTTATAAAAGAAAAAGCAATATTATTATCAACAATTAATAAATATACACCAGTAAAAGTTCCTGTACTTCCGGATAAATTATCATTGAATATGCTAATTGATAAAGAAGTTACACTTAAAAATATTCCGATTGGAATGTCAAGAAATACATTGGAAGTATATAATTATAATTTTAAGCAGGACAAAGCAACTATAATTACATCTAATGATACTGAAAATTGTTTAGAATTTACTAAAAACTTATTAAAAGCATTTAAATTATACAAGCCAATAATACCTATAATTATTGATACGGATGAAATATTGTTAACAATAAAAAATGATTGTAAATATTATTACAATAAAGATTTAGACGATGTTATAAAAAATCTAAGTGTATTCGTTGATGAAAAAATCAAAGACGCTCCTTATGAATTGGTTATTTTTATTGCTGGACTAGAAAAGTTTAAATTGACAACCAATGCATCCGAATTTAACAAATTTATAGATAAAATAAAATTAATAGAAAATGTTTCATTAATATTGATTGATTCTAGTTTTAAATTGAAAAAATTTGTATTTGAATCTTGGTTTACGAATGTTGTAGTAAATGCAAATGGTATTTGGATTGGTAGTGGTATTATGGAACAAACGGTTATTAAATTAGCTGATATTGATAAAAGATACAAAGAAAAAATTAAAAATGATTTTTCATGGGTGTTTAAAAATAGTAATGGAACACTTATAAAGTTAATTAATGATGAAGAGGAGACAACCAATGAAGAATAAAATTTTAGTTAATGTTTATGTACCTCAATTATTAAGTGAGTACAATGTTTATATTCCTGTTAACGAGAGAATTTGTAAGATAAAAGAATTATTTATAAAATCAGTTTTTGAATTATCAGACAGTTCTTTTGATCTGACTGTAAACCATTCTATAATAGAATCAGAAACTGGAAATATATATAGTAATGAAACTATAATAAGGGAAACAACAATCAAAAATGGTAGTAAATTAATATTGTTTTAATATAAATTTGTTAATATAATTGACAAATTTGACATTTTTGTGGTAATTTTATAATAGAGGTGTAGATATGAGAGGCATTGAAGAAGTTGATTTAGATAACGTAAGAAAAAGAATAGATGAATATATTTTAAGTGTAGGATCAGATATTGAAATTATAAATAAGGAATTACTTTTTTTGATAGAATCTTATGAAGGAAATGATTTGGATTTTTTAACCGCTAAATTAAGTCAAGAATTTGTAGAGTTAAATCAAACAAAACAAAACAATATTAATTATTCGTTAGTCTTAAGTGAAGTTATTAAAAGTTATCAACTTCAAAATGAAAAACTTAAAGAGAGTCTCAGTGATGTTACTCCTCAACATATGGAAGGAAGTTAGAAAAAATGGCAAATTTTATAGGTTATAAACCCGAAGAAGTTACTTCTTTAATGCAATTAATTGCAAATAGTTATGAAACTGTAGGTTCAAGTATGGCAGAAGGATGGTCAACTGTTTCTTCAACTATGCAGTCTAATTGGCATGGTACTGATGAACAAGATTTTGAAGATAAATTAGCAAAGAGAATGAACGAATTATACGTTAGTTCAACTGCTCTTGTAACAGGTAGTTTAAGCGCAATTAAAGAATTAGCTGATTCATGGGTTGAATTTCAAAATATGAATAGACTTCAAGGTGGCACAGAATCATCTGTTGCAGCAGCAAGCTATGATTTTTCAGTTCCAACGTTGAAAGAATATGACATGGTAAATGCGGTTAAATTAAATGTCAATTCATTTTCAGGTGAAAGCTTAGGTCTTGTTAGTAATGGTGGAGAAGCAATTAAAACTTCTGTTGAAACATATCGACAAGATATAGAAGCAAAAATTACTGGAATTTATGCAGGAATAGATTCAAGTAAAGCATTCTTAGGAACTCAAAATCAAAAAATTGATGAGTTTATAGTTGCAGTGGGAGAAGCGATAAAAGTTCTTTCTACTGACATTGATGATATGTATGTAGCAATTGATACACTAACAAACACTGGTTATTCTACAGCTGATTCTGATGCAGGTTCTGCAATGGGAACTGCTGCTTCAAGCGTTAGTTCGTCAGTTAATTAAAAATAATAAAAACAACACTTTCTTGTTGTTTTTAAATAAACATTGAAAATAATATTTCAATGTTTATTTAAGGACAGGAGGATTTTATATGACAATAGATAGTCTTAATGATTTAAAAAGTAAAATGTATGAAGTGGCATCGAAACTTTCAAGTTCATGCGAAAAAATAAATAAAGCAAAAGAAAGTAATTCATCTGGATTAAATGTTAATGGTGTAATATTTAAAAGTAGTGAATTAACTCAAATAAATGTTGGATTAAATGAAAAAATTTCTTTAATATATAATCATATTATTCCTAGTATAAATAGAGATATAGAAAGTTTATCAAGAACAGAAGAAGAAATTTAATATGAGGTGAAAAAGTGGCTAGATTTAAATTAAATATTAATCAATTATTGAGTTCTAATAATTCTCTAAAAGATAAATATAATCTATACTCAGAAGATGAGGATACATTACAAAAAATTACTTTATCTGCAGATGGAAGTTGGAATGATAATAATACAGAACAATTTATCAAGAGTGTTAAGAGCGACGAAACTATAACTTCAAAGCATAATGATACGGTTTATAATTGTATCAATGAAATTGATAAATTTGGTAGCTCATTGATTAATTTGTTAAGCAATAATGATTGTATAAATGCAAAAACAATTGTTTATGATACTGATTATTGTAATAATTCTATTAATATTATGAATGATGCTATAACATTATTAAGTAGTGCGAAAAGTAAAATAAATAGCGCTAATACAGCTTGTAGTGCATCAAGTTCTATAAGTGATGTATACAATAAAATAATTTCATCAACGAGTAATATATCAGATATTAAAAAGAAATTGAACAATGTAACTAGTGGAATAGTAGAAACAATTAGTGATTCTACTAAGAAAATTAATTCTTTTGAAACAGTTGTAGTTGAAGATAATGAATTAAAATATGAGTGGGATTCAGTGTCATTTATAAAAGACAGAAGAGAAATTTTTGAAAAAGATACTACAATTTCATTTGAAAAACTAAAAGAAGAAATAAGTGTTTCGGAGACAAAATTTGAAAAGCCAATATTAAATGAAAAACATGATTCATTAAATACTGAAATAAACTCAAATTATGACCAAAATTATAATGTATCTAGAACAGAAAATTTAGATGTTAATTCTAATATATCAAGTGTAAGTGCGACTGCGAGCATAAATGTAAATAAAGTTGATAAAAATGAAATAAATGATACGGAAATTACCATAGACGCAGATGGGTATAATGTAAGTAGAACAGAAGATTTTAAATCGGACACAAGTGAAACAGTATCTACTTCAGCAGAAATAAATGTAAATAAAGTTGATAAAACGGAAGCTGCTGATACAAATATAAAAATAAATTCAAACCAAAATTATAATGTGAATAAACCTAATGCATTTAAAATTGACTCAAATGTAAATGTTGGGATTAGCTCTGATATAACAGTTAATAACGTTGATAGAGTAGATGTATAAAAAATTAATATTTATGATAAGCAAGCGGGTGAAATATGGGGTTTAATATAAATTTAAATGGGTTGACCAATAGTAGTGTAAGTAAGTATGGACAAGTAATAGCTCAAGACATAAATGCGGATGCAACTAATTCTGCAGTAAATGTTTTAGAAGTTGATTATAATAATATAGCAGCTGATGAATATATATCTGTAGATGAACTTGATTCGAATCAATATTATAAAGATCAATTAGCATTGACTGAAAATTATATAAATGTTATAAATAGTGCTATGTCTGAATTGGAATCTGAAAAAAAACAATTAGAAGAAAATTATCAAAAGTTTCTAATTCCTGGTAGTTATGTTGAAACATCTAATTTAATGAATCCAGAATTAAGTGCTTTTTATAAAACTCCAGAAGAGTATTTAAATTATTTAAATTGGTATGTATCTTTTGACGATACTGAAACTCGTGCTGCTAATCAAATATTAGCGGATGAATATTCTATTTTATTTAATGAAATTTTTGAATCTACGATGGGAATGACATATGATGAGTATACTGCAAAACTAGAAGAGATAGAAAGCGATTTAATCTCTTTAAAATCTGGAAAATATTCGTTGACTCAAGAAGCAAAGTTGCTTCCTTATGAAGGATTAGCAACATCAGACGAATATCTTAATTATGTGGAAAACCAAAAATCAAATCCTACAGTAATAACATCAAATGATATTTCAGTAGCAGGTCATAGTGCTTCATTTAATGACAACTTAAATTTAGTAGCACTTGGAAATTTTTTGGAAGAACATCCTGAATATAAAAATATATCCGGATCTAATTTGGTAGATGATATAGGAATTGATTATTTAACAGATGAACAGAAGATGATGTATAGTTATTTATTTGATACTAAAGGGTCTGATGAGGCAAATCTATACATTTCCTCATTAGAAGATACTTTAAATAATGCGAAGGGAAAAGCAGAAGCTGAAGCTTTTTTAGCTGAAATAGATTCCAACGGTATAGATGCAACAGCTTTGAATGTAATGCTAACTTCAAAAGAAGGATTTTTAGACGGAATAGAAAATTTTGGAGAAGGTATAGAAAATATATTTTCAACAGAAGGTATGATAACAGATAATCAATATGCTCAAATGTATATATTGGAAGGTTTATCAGAACGTAAATTATTGTCAACGACATATGAATTAAGCACAACTGCTGGTAATATGGCACCTGCAATAGCTACTGCTGCAGTAGTTTCTGCAATAGCTACACCAGCGGTTGGAGAAGTAGTTAGTTATACTTTGATGGGGGCAAGTGCAGCTGGTAATTCTAAAAACCAAGCCTTAATAGATGGTAACAACTTATTATCAGCAACTGTATATGGAACTTTAGTAGGTGTATCGGAAGCGTGTTTAGGTATGATTATGGGTAATATCGGATTTATGAATGCCGAAGCAAAATTTGCGCTCCAAAGTATATTTCAAGAAGGTTTTGAAGAATTTAGCCAAGAATATGTTGATGCCGGTCTACAAGCTGTAATTTTAGGGGCGCCAATAGATATGGAAGAACTAGGACCAAATTCTATAAAATCATTTGTATATGGGGCATTAATGTCTGCGGGATCAACAGGAATGCAGGCATCTGTTAATGTGACCGTTAATGGTGTAAATAAGATAATGACCATTGCGGAATTGGATGCAACTGTCAGTGAAAAAGCAACAATATTATCTGCTAAATTACAGTCATCAGTAGATAATGCAATGGCGTCTACAAAAATAAAAGAAGAAACGCTTGTTGAATCAATAATAAATAAAAATACTAATATAGCAGAAGATACAATTTTTGCATCAAATTCATCAGAAATGCAAGCATCATTAGAAGTAAACTCATCAAATTATGCTACCAAAGTTAATACTGAAGTTCAAGCAAATCCTTTTTTAGATAATATAATTAATAGATTTAAAATTAACCAAATACAGAAAAAAGATTCTTTCGTAGCAACAATCTCTCAATTGGATTTAAATGAAACGGAAATCGTTTCTATAATAAATAGTATTTCTAAATATAGTAAGGAGCCAGCTCTTAATGGTATAGACATTCACAACTCAATAGCTATAAAATTAGTTGAAGAAGGATATATGTTGTCAGATCAAATCAGAGCTGGTAAAGCATATACAAAAGCTGCTGTATTATATTTAGAGTCCCAAAATTATGATAAAATTCAATCTGCAAACTATATTGGAGAACAATTAAATTATTGGATAGAAAATGATAGAGTGAAATTGACACATGATATAGATGGAGTTGAAATTTATTGTTCATCAAAAATGGAACAAAGTTTAATGAATGAAAAATTTGAAGCATTTAAGTTAGGATATAATATAATGCCTGATAGTTTAAAAAGAACAATAAACACAGTTAATTTGTATGATACATATAATCCATATGATATTTATTGGGAATTTAAACGTCAAATGCCAAATTTTACAAGTGGCGCAACTGGAGGAGGAGGAGTAATGAATGATTGGACATTATCAGCTAATTCAGTTGGTATTTTGTATCATGAAACAGCTCATTCGTATGACACAGATTACCAATTATTAGAATATGCTGATTTCTCTAATAAAATTAGTGAAAGTAAAATTTGGTCTGATGCAATGACTTATGATATGTATTTGAATAATCTTAATGGTGTTAGTAGTTATGCTCAACAATCTAAGGAAAATTGTGAGGACTTTGCTGAAGCAATAAGATTGTATTTAGAAAGTCCAAACAATTTAAGTCAATTTCCTAATAGAAAAGCTGTAATTGAAAAATATATTGTTAATAATTCTATTGAAAATGTTATAAACGAAATAGGTATATTATATGGAAATCAAAATGTCCCATCAATTTTATATCAATATTTTAATTTTTCACTCGAAATAGATGAAAGTTTAATTGGAAAAATGAAATTATTTGATTATTCAGATTATAATAATTATTATAATCAAAATTTCTTATTAGATAATACAGCTAAGATATTTACAACATTTGATATGGAACAGTCTCTCAAATATTCAGCATCTATTTTAAAATCAACATATGGAATTAATTATGCAAATAGTATGATAATAAATTTTTTAAATACGGGTGATAAAAAAATATTAACGAGAGATAATAACATTAGGTTCGAACTTACAAAATTTAATTATCAATCTTTATCAGAACATGTTAGAAATTTATTAAGAGATGGAGCAACTATAGAAGAAATATTGTATAAATAGATAAGGAGAGTTGAAAAATGGATTATGATAAATTTGCAGTTTTTATTAATGCTGTAAATAGTGGAAAAAAAGAAAAAAAATCGCAAGCATTCTATTTTGATAGTGAAAATAATATAACTACTAAAGAAAAAGCTACAAGCGTTATTATTCGTGAAATAGATGAAAATGGTAACGTTACAAATGAAACTTTTGCTACGATAAAAGATAATGAAAATTCTGAAAATGATATAGAAGAACATAAGAAAATAAAGTGAAAAAATAATTTTTGGAGATTAAATAAACTTTATGATCAAAACAAAATGAGAAGTTCATATGATCAAAATTTAAAAAATTCTAAAAAAATAGTTGAAATTTAGTTTAATATAAAAATAAAAATGAAGAAAAAATAGTAAGTGAAATGATAGCAATAGAAAAATTTATAAAATATGTACCTATTGAATAAAACAAAAGAAGTGAATATTTTGCAAGTATGTGTTTCAAAAATCAATTTAGAAGATATTTTCAAAATAGAAATTTTAACAGATGGAAAAGTGAAATAAAAAAAGAAAATTATTTAATTCTCTTTTTCTAAGTCACTTTTTCTTTTTGTTAAACAAGTTAAAAACTTTTGATAATATTTAGTTTTATCATTTAATGTTCCATTAAAACATAGCTCTTTACTTTCTTCATTATAAATTCCAGTTATAGCCTCGGTTAATTGCCAATCGTACTTTTCAATTAAAGCTTCAAACATTTCAAACTTATAATCTGATATTGTAATTAAAGGTTTGCTATTTTCTAACCATTTTATCGATTTTTCAACTAATTGACTACCAATATTCATATTTCTATATTCTTCTGATACATAAAGAGTACATATTTTTTGTTCTTCATCAGTTTTTTTTAAACAAGCAAGTGCTATAATTTTATTTTCGTTATTTTTAACAAATAAAATATTTCTTTCATCGCTTTCGATTGTAGGTAATTGTTTTTCTAAAAACCACTTTTTATAACCAGGATAGTCTTTACAAATTGATTCTATAATTAAATATATTTGTACACTAAGAGTTACAAATTCTTCATTATATATATAATGTTTTAAACTTTCTATTTTCATAATATCACCTGCTAAATTACAAAATATATTAGCACTTTTATAATTATAAGTCAATTTAACTATTTTAAATTACTTGTTTTATATGATATGATTAATAAGAAAGTTATAAAAATAATTATAGAAAGTAGGTATAAAAATGACACATGAATTAAAATTACAAGAAAGATATTATAATTATATAAAAAAGGGAAGTAAAAGAATTGAACTAAGATTAAATGATGAAAAAAGACAACAAATAAAAATAGGTGATAAAATAAAATTTTTTAAAGAATCAGATCTATCAAAGTCTTTTGAAGTATTAGTAACAGGGTTATTAAATTATAATAGTTTTGATAATTTATTTAATGATTTTGATATAGATATTTTAGCAGATAAAGAGATGACTAAAGAAGAATTAAAATCAGTACTAGAAAAATTTTATACAAAAGAAAAACAAGACAATTACGGAGTGCTTGGAATAAAAATAGAATTGTTATAAAAGAGGTGTTTAAATGGAAACAAGATTAGCAAAAAATTCAGATTTGCCAAATTTAAAAATAATGTATAAAAAAATTGTGGAAAATATGAATAATAATAATATTAACATTTGGGATGAATATTATCCTTATGAATTATTTAGTGAAGACATTGAAAAAAATAGTCTTTACTTATTAGTAAATAACAATGAAATAATGGCCGCATTTGCATTAAATGAATTATATAGTAATGAACAAAATTTAAAATGGTCTATCCCAGAAGAAAAAGCAGTTTATATTAATAGAGTAGGTGTTAATGTCGATTATTTAAAGTGTGGAATAGGCAGTGCATTAATAAAAGAAGCTGTTGAGATTGTAAAGAAAAATAACTCTAAATATCTACGATTATTAGTTGTAGATAATAATGAACCAGCTATAGGATTATATATAAAAAATAAATTCAAACAAGTAGAAGGAATATATGAAGAAGAAATAGATGATGACTTAACTTTAATAGAATATGGTTTTGAACTTAAAATTATTTAAAAAACAAAAAAAATCTAGTTTTTCTAGAATTTTTTATTATCTAATAATAACTGATTCAAAAAATTGTTCTTGAAATTCTGTTAATGCAATAATTGAATCATTTGAATAATCTTTACCATTTTTGGAAATAATTAACTTATCATCATCATCATTTGTTCTATGAACTATAGCTATTACTGTACCCTTGCTAGATTCAACTGGTTCGAACTCTCCAAGTAAATAAGCATCTAACTCTTCACCATCTCCACTTAAAGTATTAGGAATAAACCCATAATTTAACATATACATAAACCCATGTTTTGGATGTCTAGTTCCTAACTGTCTATCAATTTTTACAGTGACTTCTTTTCCTAAATAATCATTTGAATTTGTTTTTTCCATTCTTTATTCCTCCATTTCAATATAAGTATATCACATTATATTAATATTAAAAATATTGTTTATATCACATTATATTAATATTAAAAATATTGTTTATATCATTATAATATGATAAAATTTCATTATGTAAAAAGTCATAAGGAGGTAAAAATGAAAAGCACATATGAGCATAATTTAAAAAATTCAAAAGAAATAGCTGAAGCTTGGTTTAATAATAAAGCAAAAAAAATAAATATAATTATATATATATTTATTGTATTATTAATAATAGCAATGATTTTTTCATTTCAAATTTTATATTTACTGTTCTTTGGATTACTTTTAATAGTAAAAGTAGTTTATATAAAAAAAAGAAAAGATTTAGTGAATATGGAAGGAGCAAGACTTAAGGTTATATATAAAGACAAACCTTTAAATGTAACTGTTGAATTAGATGACAAAATACATCTAATTTCAAATAAATCACAACGGGTATTGGAGTATAGTGATATATTAGAAATAATTCAGTCTAAAAATTTTATTGTTTTAGTTGTAAAAGGACAAATGACAATTGCAATTAATAAAAATAATTTTGAAACAGGATCAGCAAAAGAATGTTTGAAATTGTTAAAAGAAAAATTAAATTTAGGAGGTAATTAATAAAATGACTTATGAAGAATTATTAGAATCACATTTACAATATGGAACTACAAAAGAGGATATATTAAAAGGAAAAAACTTTGATAAGATAAGAGAAGATGTTGTAATTGCACCATGGTGGGGAATTGAAATGTTTGATATTTTAAAAGCAGAAGTAAATCAAATAAATTCAGTTTTATATGACATAAAAACAAAAGATCAAGCTTTTTCATTCATATGTTTAAAAAATGTTGGAGCTGCTGGAATAATAGATAAAGTATTAACTTTAGGGGTATCGAAATGTAAAAGATTATTATTTATTGGATCTGCGGGTTCTTTTGATGATGAAATAAATATTGGAGATATTGTAATACCAGAATATAGTGTAGTAGGTGATGGGACTTGTAGATATTTAAATAAAGATTTACAAGATGATTTTTTAACTAAACAATATCCAGATGCCTCTTTAACAAACGATTTAATAAAAATTGTTGAAAGTTATAAAAATATTAAACATCATATTGTTCCTAATTATAGTATTGATACTATATTTGCTCAATTTGCACATGTTGATTTTGTTAAAAATTTAGGTTGCAAAAGTATTGAAATGGAAACTGCTGTAGTATTTAAGGCAGCAAAAATATGTAATATTAAAACTACTGCTTTATTTATTGTAAGTGATAATACAGTAATTAATAAATCATTATATAGTGGTAGAACAGAAGATGAAGAAGAGTATAGACATAAGGTTAGATTTGAAAGCGTACCAAATATAATATTAGAATTATTTAAATAAAAAAAGATTAAAATTTTAATCTTTTTTAGTTTCTATTATTTTTTGTTTTCCTTTTTCAAAAGATAAGTCACTAGTTTCAAAAGCAATAGATTCTTCGGGATGATCAGCTAAATTTCTAACAATAGGACCTTTAAAATCAATTGGTTGTATAGAGTAACCATCAAAACGACGTACTTCTACAGGTTGGAATTTCATAGTACCATTAAGTAGCCCTATGAACATTTTCTTTTTATCTTCTTCACTCAATGTTCTATCTTGATATACTTCACTTTTGCAAAAATTCCAAAAAGGATACCAAAATGAATTTAAACTAACGCCTTTAGCGTCTAGCATATCAAAATTTTCGTTAATTAATGAAATGATATCATATAAATTTTCGTAATTTTCAAATATTAAATCATGGCTAGCTTCGTTTTTAATGCTAGGAAGACCAACAGAATTTTTACAAAAAATTTCACTTATAAATGATATTTTTTTAGTTAAAATATAACGGTCTATAGTTTCTACATCAGGTTCGCATGCAGCTAATATTTCTGCATATAAAGAATCAAATTCTCCTATAATTTTGTTAAAACTTTCTAAATCTTTTTCGTTTAAACTTATATTCTTTTTGAAATTTTTTGAAAATTGTAATAATGCAGTCGCATATTTTTCCATAAATAAAACTGAATTTGGAACGCTTTCAATAGTAGATATACATTTTTGAAAATATTGTGTAATAATAGGTTCTAAATCAGGTGAACACCATTTTATAGTTTGAGTGTATTCAGCTGTTATTCTTGCTATAGTAGCGCTTGCTACAGTAATGTTGTCATGGTTATTAATCATAAATTTTTCCTCCATCTAATAATTTGTAAAGATATAATAACACTTTTATTTATAGAAATCAATAATATGCATTATTATAAATAAAATAATATTGTCAGATGGAGTTATAAATAATATATAAAAAAGATTAAAATTTTAATCTTTTTTAGTTTCAATTTCAATTGTTTTTTGTTTTCCTTTTTCAAAAGATAAGTTACTTACTTCAAATGATCTAGGAGTATCAAATTCACTAGTTGAAGTTTTATGTAATCTTTCATTAAAATCAAGAGGTTTAATTGCATATCCAGTAGCATGGGTTTCATATACTGGATGGAATTTCATATTTCCATTAAGTAAACCTAAAAATAAATTTAATTTTTCTTCTTCACTAAATGGTTTAATATAAGCTTGATCTTGGCAAACTTTTACAAAAGGGTACCAAAATGAATTTAAACCAACACCTTTATTATTTAATGTATCAAAATTTTCATTTACTAAATTGATAACAGAGTAAAGGTCAGAATATCTTTCAAATATTCTTTTGCGACTAGCATTATCTTGTAATATTGCAATAGTTCCAATTTTATTGTGATTTAAAATTGCATTAATAAATTGTATTTTTGTATATATAGTATAATCATGACTATCTTCTGTCTGTATTTTAGTTTTAAAAACATTTATTACTTCATCGTGTAATTTATACATTTCTCCCATAATTAATTCAAAATATTCAAAATCATTTTCTTCAAAATTATCTAAACCTTTGAATCTAGTATGTGTATTTTTCACTAAAGAACAAGCTGCTTCAAATAAATATGAAACAGTGCAAGCTTCTTTATCGTTTGTCCAATCTATATCACTATAAACACATGTGACATAAAAATCTCTTATTAAATCTTTAACATTAAAAGATGAATAATCAATTACTTCAAAGTATTTTGACTCCATTGATGTTAAAAATCTGTTTGTGATATTTTTCTTACTCATTAAATTCCAACTTTCTTTTAAAGTAATTATATCACAATATTTTTAGTAAATTTATAATATTTATTTATTATGATTGTTAGCTGTGTTATAATTTATTTATGGTAGATAATTTTGGTATGCAAAATAAGTCATGTGTAATTTAAAATAGGGGGATAAATATGAAAAAATGCATTAATTGTGACAAAATATATAGTGATCAAACTTTATTTTGTTCAAATTGCGGAAAAGAATTAGTAGATAATACAGTAAGTACACCAGTGCAACAACCGGTAAATACAACAAACACATTTGGAGTTGTAAATAATGTAGTAACACAAGATAATACAGTAAGCACACCAGTGCAACAACCGGTAAATCCAACAAACACATTTGGTTTTGCAAATAATGTAGTAACACAAGATAACACAGTAAGTACGCCTGTGCAACAACCAGTAAATCCTGTAAATACATTTGGAGTTGCAAATAATGGAACACAAAGTAATACAGTAACTGAACAAAATAGTCAAACAATTTCAACTGGTAAATTTGGTTTTACAAATAATGTAGTAACACAAGATAATGCATTAAGCACACCAGTGCAACAACCGGTAAATCCTGTAAATACATTTGGAGTTGCAAATAATGGAACACAAAGT
>JAWXUI010000017.1:0-11878 GCA_044432805.1 Mycoplasmatota bacterium
AGATTAAAAGAGGAAATCGTGTTTTTTCTAGTGTTTTAAAGACAAAAATAAATGATCGTTTAAAAAAGGGTGAGCAAGTTATTTTGTTGTTAAATAGAAGAGGTTATTCTACTGTTGTTACTTGTCATAATTGTGGTTTTAAAGTTGAGTGTCCTGCTTGTGAGATTCCGCTTACTTATCATAAAAATAGTAATATTTTAAAGTGTCATTATTGTGGTTATACTAAAAGTAAAATACATGTTTGTCCTGTTTGTAAAAGTGAGGATATTGATGAGTTTGGTATGGGTACAGAGAAGTTAGAGAGTTTAGTTAAGGAGACTTTTAATACGTCTGTTATTAGGATGGATGTTGATACGACTAGTAGGAAGGGTGCTCATGAGAGTATTTTAAATAGTTTTAAGAATAAAGAGTATAATATTTTAATTGGTACACAGATGATTGCAAAGGGGCTTGATTTTCATGATGTTACTTTAGTTGGTGTTATTAATTCTGATGCGTCTTTAAATATTCCTGATTTTAGAAGTGCTGAGAGAACTTTTTCTTTGCTTAATCAAGTTGCTGGTAGAAGTGGGCGAGGAGATAAGTTAGGTGAGGTTGTTATTCAAGGTTTTAATGTTGATAATTATAGTATTTTGTTGGCGGCTAAAAATGATTATGTTTCTTTTTATAAAGAGGAGATGAGTTTAAGAAAAAAATTAAATTATCCGCCTTTTTGTAATTTGTGTTTAATTAAAATAAGTGGTAAAAAGTTGGATGTTTTATATGATAACGCTGATAAGATTAAAAATTTTTTGTTAAGGGAAAAAGATATTGTTGTTTTGGGTCCTTCTCCTTGTACTATGCCTAAGATTAATAATGTTTATTATTTACAGATTATGGTTAAGTATAAAAAAACAAATAGTTTAAATAAGTATTTGAATTATGTTATTGAGGTTTATAGGAAAAATAATCTTGTTGATATACAAATAGATGTAAATCCGATTAAAATATGATAAAATAAATAGAGGTGATAGAAGTGGATTTATCAAAAATAGAAGTTAAAAAAGATTTGAAAGTTATTTTTATGGGGACGCCATTATTTGCGGTTCCGATTTTAAGTGCTTTAATTGAAAATTATAAAGTAAGGGCAGTTGTTACTCAACCGGATAAGGTTATTGGTAGAGATAAAAAAATTGCTTTTTCGCCAATTAAGAGATTAGCTAATGAAAATTCTATTTTAGTGCTACAACCTAGTAGTATTAAAGATAGTGTTGATGAGATTAAAGAGTTGGATCCTGATTTGATTGTTACGTGTGCTTATGGTCAAATTTTACCAAAGGCTTTATTGGATATTCCAAGGCTTGGTTGTATTAATGTGCATGCTTCTTTGTTGCCTAAATTAAGAGGTGGAGCACCGATTCAAAGAGCTATTATGAAGGGTCATTTAAAAAGTGGAATATCTATTATGTATATGGATGTAAAGATGGATGCTGGTGATATAATTTCTCAAAGAGAGGTTGATATTTTAGATTCTGATACTGGTAGTATGTTGCATGATAAATTATCTGCTATTGGAACTGAGTTGTTATTAGAGACGTTGCCTTCAATTATTTCTGGTACTAATGAACGTGTTAAGCAAATAGAAGAGGATGTTACTTATGGTTATATTATAACTAGAAATGATGAGAAAATAAGTTTTAAAGACACTACTAAATTAATTCATAATCAAGTAAGAGCTCTTAATGCGTGGCCTGGAGCGTATGCTATATTATCAGGTAAAAATGTTAAAATTTGGGAGACTAAGTTATCTTCTAATGTTTTTTCTGATAAGTATAATGGAGAAATTACGGCTATTTATAAAGATGGTATTGGTGTAAAGACTGGTAATGGTGAAATTATTTTAACTTCTATTCAAATGGAGGGTAAAAATAGAGTTTCTGCTGTTGATTTTGCTAATGGTCATCAAGATTTGGTTGGTAAAGTATTTTCATGATTGATTTGTTGAAAAATAAGCGTTCAAGGGCTGCGATTATTTTAGGAATCTATTTTTGCTTTTTTGTATTTTTGTCTGTTATTTCTAGGCAGGATAAAACAAGTTATGAAGTTGATTTAAATGAAGTTGTAAGTGTTGATAGTTATGATTACAAAATAGAATATAATTTTGATGATACTTATATTTTTACTGGTAGTAAAGATTCTTCTGGTAATGAGATTATTATTAATAATAAAGTTTATGATCAAGATAATTATGATTATGAAATTAATTTTTTTAATTTTGAGTATGATTATTTGTTGTTATATATTGAAAATAGTGAAAATAATATTTTAAGTAAGAGTGATTTTTTAGAGATTTATGGTGATTTTCCTTATAGCATTTATGATGATATTAATATTGATGTAAATTATAAAAATAGTTATATTGAAAATATTAATTTTTCTTTTATAACAAATAAGGGGTTAATGAGTATATATATAGAATTGGAGTTTTAAATGATTATAGGAAAGTATTATGTTGTAGAAACAGATGAGCAAATGTTGATTTCAAAAGAGGGGATGGCAGTTGGTATATTAGATAAAAAAACTAATTTAGTTCAAATGCAAAATCCATCTTTAAAGGATGAAACTTTTGATAGGTTAATTGAGTTGATAATAGAAAAAAAGGATTTTGGCAATTATAATATAATTGAAATGCCTACACAATATTTATTGACTAAAGAATGTTTACCGGTTTGTATTTTAGAAAAAGGCGTTACATATGAATTAAAGATGCACAATTTAAAGTATAGTGCTTCTGAATTTTTAGATGTTGTTAAATTTTTAATTATGAAAATGCAAAAAGGTGAAATACCTGATCAATCAATAAACTTTGATATTGAAAAATTAATGGTTGAAGCTGTGTTAACTGGATATGTTGTAAAAAAAGAGTTCTTAAATGAGTTAAGAGATGCTGTTTCACCAATTAAAGTAGACAAGCATTTAAGTCTTAGAATTAAGGGGTAGGTTATGGATTTATTAATTATTGTTATACTAGTTGTTATTGTTGCGCTTTATTTTAAAAGATTTAGCAATGTTGTGTATTTGATTGGATTTATTGATATGTTCTGTCGTGTTTTTCATACGATGGTTATTAATATTGGTTTATTAGAGGTTAGAAGTTTCTTATATGATTTGAATATACCATATTCAATAGGGTCGCTTCTTTCGACATATTCTACGGGTATTTTATATACAATATTATTATGGATATATATTATATTTATGTGGATATTTATCTATTATTTGTTAAAGGTGGTTATTAAAAGACGATGAATAAAAAAGAATTGATAAAAAAATTAATTGAGCAAGATATTTCAAATGAAAGTGATTTGTTAGAGCTTTTAATTGATACTCCTGTTTCAAAAGATGTTGATAATGAAATAAATCAAAAAGAATTATTTGTAGATAAGGTTACTTCTTTTATTGGTAGTTGGAAGTTTATAATCAGTTTTCTTTTATTTTTGTTTATATGGATTATATGTAATTTGTTTTTAAAGTTGGATTCATATCCGTTTATTTTACTTAATTTGGTTTTGTCAATGGTTGCTGCAATACAGGCTCCTATTATTATGATGAGTCAAAATAGAAAAGCAGATATAGATTCTAAAAGAAGTCAAAATGATTATAAGGTTGATTTAAAAAGTGAATTAATTTTAGAAGATTTACATGATAATATGACTAGTATTTTAAAAAATCAAAAAGAGATATTAGAAAAATTAAATAATAATGAATAAAAATTTGTTTTATTTTATAGAAATAGTAAAAAATAGAGTTCTAAACTCTATTTTTTTATTAATTGTTTTTCTTCTAACTTTTCAATAAAATTAAATTGAATACTTAATTTAGCCATAATTGTTTCTAATTCTTCTCTTTTTCTTGAAAAAGGGATACAAGATATATCATCATAATTTATTGTTTTATCATCCATCCAAACTCTATTATGTAATCTATTTGCTCCTACAGCAATGACAATATCATTTAAAGGATCTATAATTAAATTAGTTCCTGAAAATCCCGATTGGCAAAAAGCTTTTCCTGATAAACAAAATGGAACAGTTAGAAATTTATTATTAGGTTGTTTTAAATAAGCAAGAGAAGAGAAGTAACCACTGATGTTTCCATCAAGTTGACTATCAAAAGTTGAAAACTTTTCTAAATTTCTTTTTGATATTAATAAATTATCTATTAAAGCATATCCTAATGCAACTAAATCCGGCACCGATGAAAAATATCCGGCATGTCCTGGAGCCGTTTTAAGATTATCTTTAATTATTTTTGATTTAGAATCGTGTGAATTACCAGGAACTTCATTATAACTTTCTATAATTTCGCCATTACTTATTTTTTTATTAAAATTATTTGAAGCAACATCTTCTAAATGTTCTTCTGGTACAAATAAAAAAGTGTTTTTTAAATTTAATTGTTTTATAATAAATTCATCAATATGATCACTTAATTTTCTACCTGTAATGCTTTCAAAAACAAAAGATAAAATAATAGGCCCAACATCATTATAAGCTCTATCTACTTGGCGATAATCTTCTTTTGAATTATAAATCAATTTTTTTAATTCTTCAATATTTTTAACAAAGTCAATTTCATCAACAGAAATATTTAAAGGTTTTCTAAAATTTAATAAATCGTTGATAGAAACATTATCTAAAAATTTAAATTCTTCACAATATTCTTTTATTGGTTTATCTAAATCGATATTTAATGTCTCATTTATTTGATAAAAAGAAATAGTTGTAAATAATTTTGAAGTACTCGCCAATTCATAAATTGTACTAAAAGATACATCACTATTTGTTTTAGTTTTTCTATTATTTACTAAAGTATATTCTTCTTTGCTACCTTTACATAAAACAAATCTTTTATTTCTTGTTCCAAAGTTAAGTACTATACTTGGAGATAATTTTAAATCTCTAATTGTTTTAATAGTTTCTTCTTCTAAATTACTTCTTTTTATTAATTTATAATATGGATTTTTAGAATCTTTACAAGAAAAGGCTTCTTCTATTAAAGCAGTATACTCATCTGTCGTAAATAAATCTTTAAATGCATCTATATTTGTATTGTTTTGTCTAATTGTTAATGTTTTAACCTCATCTTTTATGGACATAAAAATCCCCCTTTTTAAATTATGTATACATTAGCATATAACTTTTTTTAAGTCAACATTTACAAACAATTGTTTGTGTGCTAAAATTATTAAGAAAGATTATTAAGAAAGAAGGTATTTATGTATTCATATATAATAGGAAAAATAACACAAATAGAAAACAATTATATTGTTTTAGAAACCAATAAAATAGGTTATTTAATATATACAGCAAATCCTTATAGTTTTAAAGATGAAGAAATAAAAATATATTTATATCAAAATATAAAAGAAGATGAAAATACTTTATATGGATTTTCAAGTATAGAAGAAAAAAATTTGTTTTTAAAGTTAATAAGCGTAAAAGGATTGGGGTGTAAAATGGCCCTTCCGATGATTGCCTTAGGTTCTATCCAAGGAATAATCGAAGCAATAGAAAAAGAAAACATAATTTATTTAAAAAAATTTCCTAAAATAGGGGACAAAGTAGCAAGACAAATTATATTAGATTTAAAAGGAAAACTAACAACTTCAACAATAGAAAATAATAAAACAAATGAAGAACTAGAAAGCGTTTTAAAAAGTTTAGGTTATAAAGCACCTGATATTAAAAAAGTAATGCAACAAATAGATTTTACTACTACTATAGAAGAACAAATAAAACAAGCTTTAAAATTAATGCTTAAATAATTTAAGGAGGAACTTATGGAAAGAATAATAGATCCTAATATAGGCGATGACGAATTAAATTTAAGACCAGAACATATAAGTGAATACATTGGACAAACGGAAGTAAAAGAAAATTTAAATGTATTTATGAAAGCAGCCTTGATGAGAGAAGAAACATTAGACCATGTTTTATTATATGGAGCGCCTGGTTTAGGAAAAACAACTTTGGCTAATATAATAGCAAACGAAATGCAAACTAATTTAAAAACAGCTTCTGGACCTGCCATAGAAAAGCCTGGTGATTTAGCCGCCGTTTTATCTTCTTTAGAAGAAGGTGATGTGTTATTTATTGATGAAATACATAGAATACCAAGAGTTGTTGAAGAAATTTTATATCCGGCTATGGAAGATTTTTCACTAGATATAATTGTTGGAACAGATGGCTCAAAAAGAAATATAAAAATTGATTTACCACCTTTTACATTAGTAGGAGCAACGACAAGAGCAGGAGATTTATCAAGTCCACTAAGAGATAGATTTGGAATAGTTTCAAAATTACAATATTATACTGTAGATGAATTAACACAAATAATAAATAGAACGTCCAAAGTATTAGATATAAAAATAGAAAAAGATGCAGCTATTGAATTAGCGCTTAGAAGTCGTGGAACACCAAGAATTGCAAATAGGTTATTTAAAAGAGTAAGAGATTTTGCATTAGTTATGGGTGATGGTTATATAAATTTAGAAATAACTAAATTGAGTTTAGATAGATTAAAAGTTGATAGATTAGGTTTAGATGATACTGATTATAATTATTTAAAATCTATTATTGAAAAATTCAATGGAGGACCAGTTGGAATCGAATCAATATCTGCAAGTATTGGAGAAGAACAATCGACAATAGAAGATGTATATGAACCTTATCTTTTGCAAAATGGTTTTATTAAAAGGACTAATAGAGGAAGAATAGTAACAGAAAAAGCATACAAACATTTAAAAATTAAAAAGCCTATGAAATAGGTCTTTTTTTTGTTATAATATTTAACGGAAGTGATTTTATGAAAACAAGTGATTTTGATTTTTTCTTACCAGAAGAATTAATCGCACAAACACCATTAGATAAAAGAGACAATTCTAAATTGTTATTATTAAATAAAGAAAATGGTGATATATTTCATGATAATTTTTTTAATATAAAAAATTATTTTAAAAAAGGTGATGTTTTAGTTTTAAATAATACAAAAGTAATACCTGCAAGATTACATGGGATAAAAGAAGATACTAAAGCACATATTGAAATACTTATGTTAAAAGAAGAAGATAATGGATATCAATGTTTAGTAAAACCAGCAAAAAGAGTAAAAGAAGGAACTATTATTTATTTTAGTGACAAATTAAAAGCTAAATGTGTTGGATGTATGGATGAAGGTATTAGACAATTAGTTTTTATTCACGACGGTATTTTACTTGAAATATTAGAGGAATTAGGGGAAATGCCATTACCTCCATATATAAAAGAAAAACTAAAAGAAAAAGATAGATACCAAACAGTATATGCTAAATATAATGGTTCAGCTGCAGCGCCTACAGCCGGTCTTCATTTTACTAATGAATTGTTAAGTGAAATAAAAGAAATGGGTGTTACTATTTGTTATGTAACGCTTCATGTTGGACTTGGAACTTTTAGACCTGTAAATGTTGAGGATGTTAATAATCACAAAATGCATTCTGAGTTTTATATGATGGATGGAAACACAGCAGATATATTAAATAAAGCAAAATTAGAAAACAAAAGAATTATAAGTGTTGGAACGACAAGTGTAAGAGTTTTAGAAACAATAATGTCTAATCATAATAAATTTATTGAAACAAGTGGATATACAGATATTTTTATATATCCAGGATATGAGTTTAAAGCAATAGATTGTTTAATTACTAATTTTCATTTACCTAAATCAACTTTATTGATGTTAATTTCAGCTTTAGCAAAAAAGGAAAATGTACTATATGCTTATGAACAAGCAGTAAAAAATAATTATAGATTTTTTAGCTTTGGTGATAGTATGTTTATTACAGATAAATGGTAGTGGTTATAACAGGACCAACATGTGTTGGAAAAACTAAATTAAGTGTTTTACTTGCTAAATATTTTAATGGAGAAATAATAAACTGTGATTCTACACAAGTTTATAAATATCTAAATATTGCAACAGCTAAAGCAACAATAGAAGAACAAAGTAATATTAAACATCATTTAATGGATTTTTTAGAGTTAGAGCAAGATTATACAATTTTTGATTATCAAAAAGATGCTAGAGAAGTTATAAAAAAAATAGAAAATGAAAATAAATTACCTATTATGGTTGGTGGAACAGGTTTATATATCAAATCTTGTTTATACGATTATAGTTTTTTAGAAGAAGAAAAACATGATTTATCAAATTTAAAAACAGATGAATTATATGAAATTTTAAAAAACATAAATAGTGATTTAACTATTGATAAGAATAATAGACAAAGATTAGAACGTGCTTATAATTATTATTTAAATCATGGTAAATTAAATGAAGAAAAAAACTCTTCTTTATTGTATGATACTTTATTTATTGGATTAACAACAAATAGAGAAAATTTATACAATAAAATAAATAAAAGAGTTGATACTATGATTAATAATGGATTATTAGAAGAAGCAAAAATGATATATGATTTAAATATAAAATCAAAAGCTGTTATGACACCTATTGGTTATAAAGAATTGTTTTTGTATTTTGAAAAAATAGAATCATTAGATGTTTGTTTAGAAAAAATAAAACAAAGAAGTAGAAAATACGCTAAAAGACAATATACTTTTTTTAATCATCAACTTCCTATTAATTGGCTAGAAGTTGATTATGATAATTTTGATAATACCGTAAATGCGGCAATTAAATTAATAGAACAATATAAAAAAGATACTAAGAATTAACTTTAGTATCTTTTGTTTTTTTTACATCCATTATAACGGGTAGGATTATAGGTTTTCTTCCTGTTTTATCATAAGCAAATGTTGAAATTTTTTGAATTATTTCATTTTTTATTTCTGTATAATTAACATTTTTTTGAATTTTAGAAATAATTGCAGTTCTGCTTATTTTTTCTAATTCTCTTAATAATACTTCGGATTCATTTACTAATACAAAACCTCTAGTTGTTATATTAATTCTTCCAAGTAACCTTTTAGATGTTGAATCAATATTAGCGATTACGACGATTATTCCATCGTTAGCCATAATTTTTCTGTCTTTAATAACAGCATTTCCAACTTGACCAATACGATTACCATCAACATATACATCACCTGATACAACGTCATTTACTTGTCTTACAACACCTTTATTAATAGCTAAAACGTTACCGTTTTCTAATACAAAAGTATTTTCTCGTGGAATTCCACAGTTAACACCAATATCAGCATGTGCTTTTAACATTCTATATTCACCATGAAATGGCATAAAATAGTTTGGCTTTATTAATCTTAACATTAGTTTTAATTCTTCTTCACTAGCGTGTCCAGATGTGTGGATATCACTTAGTGATGAGTTTGTATAAACTTTAACACCTTTTAAACATAGTTTGTTAATTGTTCTAGAAATACTTAATGCATTACCAGGAATTGGTGATGAAGAAAATATAACTAAATCATTATCTTTTATTTTTATTTGTTTGTGATTACCATTAGCGATTCTACTTAAAGCTGCTAGTGGTTCTCCTTGTGATCCTGTACATAATAAACATACTTTGTTTAAAGGTAATTTATTTGCTTCATCTGGTGTTACAAAAATGTCTTTGTTTTTTATATAACCACCTTGAATAGAAATTTCGATATTATTATCCATACTTCTACCAAATACAGCAATTTTTCTTCCTTTTCTTTTACAAGTATCAACAATGTGTTTTAATCTGTATATATTAGATGCAAAAGTTGCAACAATAATACGAGAATCATGTTGATCAAATATTTCTGATAATGCTTCATCAACTTTAGATTCAGATGCACTCATACCTTCTGATAATGCATTAGTTGAATCACTTAATAATAAAGTTACACCTCTTGATCCAATCTCAGCCATTTTGTGAATGTTTGCCATTGGTCCAATTGGAGTTAAATCAAATTTAAAATCTCCTGTTGTTACGATACGACCATTACTAGTTGTAATGCACATACCATGACTATCTGGAATAGAGTGGGTTGTTTGAAAGAACTCAACCTCAATTCCTTTAAATTTAACTTTAGTATCTTCGTTATAAGTAAATAACTTTTTAAAGTTTATATTTCTTTCATCTAATTTTTTCTTAATTAACCCGACAGCTTGATTAGGGGCATATATAGCCGGTATATCAACGCTTTGTAATAAAAAAGGTATTCCTCCAATATGATCTTCATGACCATGTGTAATAAAAAGTCCTTTGATTTTGCTTTGATTTTCTTTTAAAAATGTGTAGTCTTGAATAACATAATCTACACCTAATAGATCTCCCGATGGAAATACTACTCCCGCATCCGTTATAATTAGTTCGTTATTGTGCATAACACAATACATGTTTTTTCCAACTTCGCCTAGTCCACCTAGAGCGAATACATAGGTGTCTCCACCGTTTAAAAATTTCATTTATTTCTCCTTTCGTTAATTGTAAAATATAACTAATACATTATATCTAAAATATCGATATATTGCAAGTGAAAATGAGCATGTATAATTTTATTTTATTTGCTTGAATTTTCTTTTAAAAAGTGTATAATAACATAAAAAAGGAGGTTTTTATGGGATATATTTATGAAAATACGGAAGAACAATTTAATGAATTTGTTGAGGGGTATAGAAAAAAAATAAGAGATATGTTTTTTTCGGAAATTGATTTAGAAAAAGGCGTAGTAATAAGAAATGATTTAATAAGCGCTAAAAAGATTGATGAAGGTGCTAGTGTTGAAGATGCTATTAGACAACAGAAATTAGATTTACTTGAATTAAAATTAGATCATACTATGCGTATTGTAAAAGATGTTGCCCTTATGTCTAAAGGGATGGAATTAGATATTGATTTTATTAAGGTATTAAAAACAAGTGCTTTATTGCATGACATAGCAAGATTTCCACAAACTTATTATTCAACTGGTTTTAATGATCGAGCAGTTAAAGAGTTTAAAGGTAAATATCATGGTGAACATGGTTTTAATATGTTAGTTGTAAATAAAGATTTTAAGAAATTTTCTATTCCTAATAAAGTAAAACCAGCTATTGGATATACTGTTAAACACCATCAAGATGGTAAATTACCGGCTTTTTTATCTAAACAATTAACAGATTTAAGTGATTTAGATATTGGAAGATTAACAGGAAGCTATGATTTAAATGAATCAGAACAATTAGTCGCGTCAGCTTTAGTGCAAATGGTTAAAGATGTTGACCAAATTGATATTTTATATCAAAATAAAACTGGTGAATTTCCTGTTACTAGACCAAGTGTTGTTGTAGATGTAGATGGTAGCTTGGCAGAAATAAGCGAGTATTGGGGAATAACTAAAGAAGAGATAATGATCTATAATAATTTATCAAATTCTGATTTAACTGGTAAGGAAACATTAAATATTCCACTTGCAAATGTAAAAAAAGAAAAATTAAGAGAAGCTTTAGCAGTTGCAGGTGATATACAAGATAAATTTTTTAATAATGAATATTTAGATTTAAGAGAGTTACAAAATAGAAAAGATTGGACATTTATTACCGGTATGTGGTGGAGATTAAGTCACTTTTTAAATATGATTAATTTTAATTCTTATTTAGAAGTTTTAAAAACAAGTGATTTATTAGATTCGATATATGATAACTATCCAGATGAATATAAACCTTTAGTAGAAAAAGCATTTATTCATGCTAAAGAGATTATTGAAAAAAGAATAAATTTAAGTCTTGACGGAATATATGCTGGAAAATTAAGATAATGAATAAATTATTTGTCGGGCAATTTTCTTATAAAATTGATAAAAAAAGAAGAGCTAATATTCCTTCTCAATTAAATTTAAGTCAAGAATATTATTTAGGCATAGGT
>JAWXUI010000017.1:11978-21301 GCA_044432805.1 Mycoplasmatota bacterium
TAAAAGTTACACAAGAAACACGTGAATTTTTTTCTACTTTATCAAAAGTTGTTCCTGATAAACAAAATCGTATTTTATTTTCACAAGAAATGGTCGGACATGCAAAATTTGAAGAAGATGTATTATTTTTAGGTGTTGGAAAATTTATTGAAGCATGGGATCCCCAAGTATATAAAGAATATAAATCAAAAGTTTTATCTAAAGAAAAAATTTAAATGATATTTATAGTTTGCATTTAAAAGAATAATTATATTCTTTTTTTTTGTTTTTTCAATATAATTAATAAGGTGATTATATGGATTTTATAAATAAGTTAAAAGAAACCATATTAGAAGAAAAATTTGAAGTTAGATTTAGTGATAAATTTGTTTTTGTATCTAATTATAATTATATATTAGATATAAGTGATACTTCGATTGTTATTAAAGAAAAGAATAAAAAAATAAATATTAAAGGACAAAATTTAATAGTTAAAAAATTATTGTGTAAAGAGGTTTTAATAAAAGGTGTAATAAATTCTATAGAATTGAGTTGATGAAATGAATTTAGTAGATACTTTAATTATTGAAGTTAACGGTAAAAATATTGTTAGATTTATTAAAAGATTAAATACTAATAATATAGAAATTTTAAATGTTAATAGTATAAAAAGAGAAAAAGCAGTTATTGAAATATTAAAAAAAGATTATGAAAAAATAGAGGAAATCAAAACTATATACAGTATAATTATTATAGAAGAAAAAGGTTTTGTTTTATTTAAAAAAAAAATATTAAAAAATAAATTTTTGATTCTTTTTTTATTTTTAACTATTATTTTTATTTTTATCGTGTCTAATATTATATTTACAATAGAAGTAGTTACTAATGATAGTGCTTTAGAAGAGTATATAATAAAACAGTTAAATAATTATGATATTGATGAGTATAAGTTTTTTAAAAGTTATGAAGAACTTCAAGTTATTAAAGAACAAATAATTGCTGATAATAGTGATTTAATTGAGTGGTTAGAAATAGAACGTGTAGGGATAAAATACGTAGTTAAACTTAATTTAAGAGTTTTAAATGAAGAAGTAATAGAATCTCCAGTTAGAAATTTAGTCGCGTCAAAAGATGGTGTTATAAAAAGTGTAGTTGCCGTGAATGGACAAATTTTAAAAAATATAAATGATTATGTAAAAAAAGGGGATATTATAGTAAGTGGTGATATTTATTTTTTAGAAGAAATAAAAGAAACAATAAGTGCAGAGGGGACAGTTTATGCAGAAACGTGGTATAATGTAGAAGTAACTTATCCACTTGTTTATTATGAGGAATACAAAACAGGAAATCAAAAAACAGTATATACTTTTAATTTTTTGAATTTTAGTTTTGATCTATTTAATTTTAATAATTATGATGACTATGAAAGTATAAAATCATCTTTATTAAAAAATGATTTGATTCCTTTATCTTTAAATAAAGAGATAAGAGAAGAAAAAGTTATTATCAATCAAGAACTTACGGCTGATGAAGCAGTAGAAGCTGCTATTTTAAAAGCGCAAGAAACTTTATTAAAAACATTAGATACAGATGAATATATAATTGATTATAAGTGTTTAGAAACAAACATTTATACTGATGAAGTAAATGTTTTAGTATTTATAACAGTCTATGAAAATATTACTGATTATGATGAAATAGTTAGATAAAATGGGGTGGTAATATGTTAAGAAATGCAGCATTAGATATAGTAGAAAATGTTTGGCCAATGATTTTTATAACGTCTATCATTGTTGTTAGTTTAAGAATAACATATTTATTAAAATTCAAAAAAAATTTTGTTTTATATAAAGAATTATTGTCATTTAGTTTTGTTATTTATGTTATTTGTTTATTCTATGTAGTGACTTTTCAAGATGTTACTTGGTCTACTTCTAACTTTGTTCCATTTAAAGAAATAACTAGATATGAATTTTTATCTGATTTATTTATTAAAAATGTGTTTGGTAATATTTTAATATTTATGCCATTTGGATTTTTAACTTCTTATTTTTTAGAGTTAAAAAAACCTTTGATTGTATTTATTTTATCAATTGTAACTTCTTTATCAATTGAGTATACACAGTTAATAATAGGTCGAGTATTTGATATTGATGATATTATATTGAATATTGTCGGTGGATTGATTGGATTTTTATTTTATAAATTTATTATATATATAAGTGATAGATTACCTAGATGTTTAAGAAGTAATTGGTTTTGTAATATTATTGTTATTATATTTTTAAGTTTAATGATTATGTATTTTTATTAGGAGGATGTATGAATAATTTTGAAATAGTAAATGAAATGGATTTTTTAATAAATGAAGAAAAAATAAGAAGTGTATTAAATTATACTTTAAAAAAAGAGAAAGTAGAAAATGCAATATTTAATGTTATTTTTGTTGATAATGATTTTATAAAACAATTAAATAAAGAGTATAGAAATATTGATAGGGTAACTGATGTTATTAGTTTTGCTTTAGAAGATGTTGATGATTTTAAAACGGATTTTAGAATTTTAGGTGATATTTATATATGTTATGATAAAGCTGTCTTACAAGCAAGTGAATATGAACATAGTTTAGATAGAGAAATTTGTTTTTTATCAGTTCATGGACTACTTCATTTATTAGGGTATGATCATATGGTTATAGAAGATGAAAAAATTATGTTTGATAAGCAAAAGGAGATAATGGATAGTAATGAATTATACAGATAGTAATAGAAGAAAAGATAAAGGTAATTTTATTGTTCGTTATTTAAAAAGTTTAGGACATGCTATATCAGGAATAATATATTCATTAAGATATGAGCATAATATGATTATTATTTTATTAGCGATGATTACTACTTGTGTTTTAGGAGTTTGCTTTAATATTGAAAATTATGAATGGTTATTTTGTATTTCTATGTTTGGATCTGTTGCTGCTTTTGAATTAATTAATACAGCAATAGAAGCTACTATTGATCTAGTAACTTTAAAAGAAAATCCATTAGCAAAGATAGCTAAGGATACAGCATCATCAGCGACACTTGTTTTATCAGTAACTGCTTTTTGTGGCGCTATGATTATATTTTTACCAAAAATTATGGAGGTTTTATGATTAAAGAATTAAATAAATTATTAGATAATGTTTATGCACCGTATTCTAATTTTAGAGTTGCTGCAATAGTTGAGACTAGTGATGGTGTTTTATTTAGTGGAGTAAATATTGAAAATGCTTCATATGGTAATACAGTATGCGCTGAGAGAGTAGCGATTTTAAAAGCTGTAAGTGAAGGATATAGAAATTTTAAATGTATGCATGTTTTGTGTGCTGATTCTAAAAAGTTAAGTATGCCTTGTTTTATTTGTAGACAAACAATATCTGAATTTTTTGATAAAGAAGCTAATATATACATATATAATAATGAAGAAAGTAAGGTTTTAAAAGTAAAAGAGTTATGCCCTTTTCCTTTTAATGATGAGGATTTAAAATGAAATCAGGTTTTGTCGCGTTAGTTGGGCGTCCAAATGTTGGAAAGTCAACTTTAGTAAATAGTATTATTGGAAGAAAAGTTGCAATCACTTCTTCTAAACCACAAACAACAAGAAATATAATACAAGGTGTTTATAATGAAGATGATACACAAATTGTTTTTGTTGATACACCAGGTATCCATAAACCAAATCACAAATTAGGTAAATATTTAAATAGACAAGCTTATTATTCTATAGATGATGTTGATGTTGTTTTATTTTTAGTTGATGCTAGTGGTTTAGGCGGTGGAGATAAATATGTTATAGAAAAGTTTAAAGAATTAAATAAACCAGTTATTTTAGTTATTAATAAAGTTGATAAGTTGAATAATGAAGAGATTATGCAAAAAATAATTGACTATAAGGATTTATATGATTTTGCAGAAATTGTTCCGCTTTCGGCTTTGAGAGGTAAAAATACAGATACTTTGTTAAAGGTATTAAAAAATTATTTACCAGACAATGTTAAATATTACGATGAATCGACAATTACTAATAAACCAGTAGAGTTTGTAATTGCCGAATATATAAGAGAAAAAGTTTTTAATTTGACTGGTGAAGAAGTTCCACATTCAATTACTTGTGTTATTGATTCTATTGAATATAGCAAGACTAGTTATAAGATAAATGCAAGTATTATAGTTGATAGAGATTCTTTAAAGAAAATTATTATAGGTGCTAGAGGTTCTAAAATAAAAGAAATAGGAACTTTAGCGAGAACTGATATTGAGGATTTGCTTGGTAAAAAAGTCTATTTAGAATTGTTTGTAAAGACAATAAAAAAATGGAGAGATAAAGAAAAATATTTGTCAGAATTTGGTTTTAATGATTTTGAATAAAAAACAAATATAATTACATTATATAGTAGGTGATTATATGAAAAATTTATTATGGGATTTATTTAAGAAAACAGGAAAAATTGAATATTATCTTAAATATAAAGATATAGATAAGGAAGATTAGATGCTTTTAGAAGTAGATGGAATTATAATAAAAGAAAAAAACTATGGGGAAACTAGTAAAATTGTTGATATTATAACTTCTGATTATGGAGTTATTAGTTGTTTAGCTAAAGGTGCTAGAACAATAAAAAGTAGTATTAGAAGTGTTACTGGGAAAATGACTTATGGAAAGTTTATTATTTATTATAAAAAAGATAAATTGTCTACTTTTAAAAGCTGTGATGTTTATAATCATTTTAAAAATATAAATAAAGATATAGAAAAAATCAGCTATGCTTCTTATTTATTAGAATTAACACAACAAGTTGTTAAACAAACAAATGCAAATTTGTTAAACTTATTAATTGATACTTTAGTTAAAATAGATGAAGGTTTTAATCCTTTAATATTAACTAATATTATTGAATTAAAATATTTAGATTATTTAGGTGTTATGCCCTCTATTGATTCTTGTTGTGTGTGTGGTAATAAAACTAATATAGTTACGCTATCTTCTTTAAAAGGTGGTTTAGTGTGTGATAGTTGTAGAACTAAAGAATTTATTGTTGATAAAAAAACGATAAAACTTATTAGGTTATTTTATTACGTTGATATTTCAAAAATAGAAAAGTTAGATATAAATGAAAAGTTGATAAAAGAAATTAATTTTTTTATTGATAATTATTATGATGATTATACAGGTCTTTATTTAAAGAGTAAAAATTTTATTAAACAATTAAATCAATTAAAGATTTAGTTGTTTTTTAATATTATATTGACAAAAAAATAATATTAATATACTATTGAATCATATAGAATAGGGGTATTTTATAAAAGGATAGGGGAGTAAAAATGAAAAAAGGATTCACCTTAATAGAATTACTTGCAGTATTAGTTATTTTAGTTGTTATAGCAGCAATAGCAACACCCATAGTAATGGGTATAATAAATGATTCAAAAACATCATCAGATATATCAACAGTAAATAATATGTTAGATACAGCTGAACATGTGTATGCACAGGCATATCTAAGTGGAGAAATAGATGATTTAATAGGTGAAAATTTATTAGAATTTGAAATTTTCAAAATGGACAATGAACCAGAAAACGGAAGTGTTTCATTTGATTCTACTGGAAACACAACAGTTGTATTATATAATAATGGCAATTGTTATGTAAAAAAACCAGGAGTTGATATAACTTATGGCGAATCTACATTGGAAGAATGTAGTGTAGATTTTGTAGGTGATTCTAGTGGAAATGGTGGTTCTGAAAGTACAAATTCAGTGGCAAATGCACCAGTACTAGGAGATTTAATCCCAGTAACTATCGCAGCTAATGGAACCGTTACTGTAGTAGAACCATCAACAAAGTGGTATGATTATGATAACCAAGAGTGGGCCAATGCTATTGTATTAAGTAGTGGAACAGCTTCAACAGGAGATACATTTTCATTAAATGATTCTGGAACATATGATAATATAGATGCGCTTTTTGTATGGATTCCAAGGTATGAGTATCAGATACCAACAGTAACAGATACAGAAAATCCACCGTCAATAAATATAAATTTTGTTTCAAGTTCAACAACAAATGCATCACAAGATTATATAATGCATCCAGCATTTACATTTGGGGAAGCTGAATTAGACGGAATATGGGTAGGAAAGTTTGAGGTTACAGGAACAATTGCAACTCTAACTACATTACCTAATGTGTCATCTTTAAGAGATACAATAGTATCAGATTTTTATGACACTATTTTAAATTTTAGTAAAGATCATAATTTATCAAATGATAGTCATCTGTTAAAAAATATAGAATGGGGAGCAGTCGCATATCTATCTCACTCAGCATATGGTAATACCGGAGAAATTTATATAAATAACAATTCGTCATATATAACTGGATGTGGTGGAGATACCGCATCAGAATCTGAGAGTACATCTTGTAAAAACGCATATGGAAGTAAAAATGATAACATTTATAATCAAAGCACAACAGGAAATATAAGTGGAATTTTTGATATGTCAGGAGGAGCATCTGAATATGTAATGGGAAATTCTAACTATACAACAAAAAATTCTGGGTTTGCAGATTTAAGTTCCTTGGATTCAAAATACATAGACATTTATACAACAGAAAGTGCTTCAACCGCATATATAGAAGGTGATGCAACATATGAAACATTTAGTTGGTATTCAGATTACCCAGCGTTTATCTATTGGTTTGACCCTTGGTGCTCTCGTGGATATAGCTACAACGGCATTTCTTATGCAGGAATTTTCATGTACGGACGCGTAGGTGGTGGTGGATACGGCAGCGTCTCGTCTCGTATGGTGTTTGTAAATAGTTAAAAAGTAAAAATTTTATTAAACAATTAAATCAATTAAAGATTTAGTTGTTTTTTGTTGACTTTTAATATTTATTTTGATATAGTTGGGTTGAATTTAGAGAAAGGAGCAGGATTATTATGGTTTCAAAAAATATAATTATTAAATTAAATAGTGGTTTTAAGGAAATATCCTGCTTGTTTTAGGCTTGATAGTTTTTAGTTTACCACTATTTAGATAGTGGTTTTATTTTTATAAAGAAGGAGGAATTTTATGACAAAAAAAGAAATGGGAAAATTATTATGGAAATATTTAAAAGAAGATAAAATAAAATTATATGTTTACATTTTTCTAGTATTAACATCTTATATACCGGTTATATTAACACCTTATTTTTGGGGGTCAGCGCTTGAATGTCTAATAGTAAAAGACACTTCATTATTTACTTTTTATTTAGTTTGTTGGAGTGCCACAGCGCTTATATTTAATACTATTTTTCAAATTCCAAGAAAGTTATTATATAATTATTTGGAATATAGATTTGCAAAAAATGTCAGTGTCGATTTATTTCAAAAAACACTTGACTTACCAGCTATTGCTTTTGAAGATTACGGGGTTGGAGAGTTTATTAATAGACTATACACAGATCCAGATAGAGTAATAGAGTTGTTATCAAAATTAATAACAATGATATGTAAAATATTTATTGTGTTTTTAGTAATAATAGTAAGTTTTAGTATGTCAATTGTTTTAGGAATTGAAATAATTATATTTTCAATTATCATGGGTGGAATTTCACGTAAATTTTTCCCTAAAATAAAGAAAGTACAAGAAAAAATAAAAAAACAATCAGACGCATATGTTAAAGACTTAACTGAAAATATAACAGGAATAAGAGAAATAAAAGCTTTAGGAATAAAGAAAAATATTGCATCTAGAGTTAATTTAGGAATTGATGATTTATTTACAAATACAAAAAAAATAAATAGATACGAAACTTTTTACTATAGTGCTAATAATTGTTGCTATTACATTTTACAATTTATTATATTATTAACATGTGCTTATTTATTTATTGAAGGAAAAACAACTTATAGTGCATTTATAATGTTAAGTGCTTATATATGGAGAATTGATGACGTTGTTGAATCAATAAGTGACTTTGGAGTAAATTATAACAAAGTAGCTGTATCTTTAAAAAGAATTAATGAATTATTAAATAATAAATTATATAAAGATGAATACTTTGGAACAAAAGAAAATATAAATAAAAATGGAAAAATAGAATTTAAAAATGTTTTGTTTAAATATAGAAATGAAGAAGATGAAACACTAAAAGGATTATCTTTAACATTAAATCCAAATAAAAAAATTGCAATTGTTGGAAGAAGTGGAAATGGGAAAAGTACAATATTTAATTTATTACTACGTTATTTTAATAAAAATAGTGGAGAAATATTATTAGATGGTATACCAATAGAAGAATTAAGTGAGGAATCATTAAGAAGTCAAATATCTATTATAAGACAATCTCCATTTTTATTTAATCTAACATTATTTGAAAACTTTAAAATGATTAAAGAAGATGTAACATTAGAAGAAGTAAGGGAAGTTTGTAAAAAAGCCTATATTGATGAATATATAATGACTTTACCAAAAAAATATGACACTGTTATAGGTGAAGGTGGAGTTAATTTATCAGGAGGACAAAAGCAAAGAGTTGCAATAGCAAGAACTTTGTTATTAAATACTAATATAATTTTATTTGATGAAGCAACAAGTGCTTTAGATAATGAATCACAAGAATACATAAAACAAACAATAGATGATCTTGTAGTGGATCATACAATCATAATAGTCGCACATAGGTTATCTACAATAGTAGATGCAGATGTAATTCATATAATTGAAAAAGGTAAGTTAGCAGGTTCTGGAAAACACGAAGAATTATTAAAAACAAATAAAACATATCAAAAATTATATAATATCGAATCACTAAATTCATAAGCATATACAAAAGTATATGCTTTTATTTATATCTTTTTTTATAAAATAAATATATAATATTATTAGGTGATAATAATGATAAAAAAAATAATAATGGATTTAGATAATACTTTATTTGATACTAAAACATCAGCTGTTTTAGCTTATGATAAGTTTTTAAAAAAATACAATTATGAAATTGACTCCTTAATGCTTTATAAAACTTTAGGTAAATTTGATTATTCTAAAGAAAGTCTTTTCGATTATTTAAAAAAAATATTAAACGATTTTAACATAGAAAAATATAATGATTTCAAAAAAATGTATATTGAAGAAGTTGGATTAATTGATTCAAAGACAAAAGAAACACTTGCTTATTTAAAAGAAAAATATGAATTGATTGTATTTTCTAATTGGGTATATGATTTACAATATGCAATATTAGAAAAAGAAGATTTAATTAAATATTTTAAACATATATTTACTTCTGATAAATAGGGATAAAAGAAGATAAAAATA
>JAWXUI010000018.1:0-20087 GCA_044432805.1 Mycoplasmatota bacterium
CCAATGCCACAACCAAGTGTGCAACCAATGCCACAATCAAGTGTGCAACCAATGCCACAACCAAGTGTGCAACCAATCCAATCTAGTCCAACTTTACAACCGATGCCAAAACCAGAAGAACCAAGAATATCTGTACTAAATAATCAAAGTAGTAGTGTAAAAAAGAAAAGTAAATTGCCATTAATTATAATAATTATTGTTGCGCTATTAGCAGCAGGAGCAGGAGCTTTCTACTTTCTTGTAGTATCTAATAAAACATTGTTCTTTGAGGGATTAGTAGATCAATCACTTAATTATTTTGGTGCATTTACTACATCAAATGGTGATGTTGATTATAAAGTGAAATTAAGTATGGATATTAGTTCTACTGATCCAGATTATGATGAAACAGGAATGGAAGTAATTACAGATTCAAGTTTGATTTTTGGTTATAAATTAGATGTTGATAGTAAACAAATTCAAGTAGATTTAGAAGCCGTAATGATGAGTGAAAGTCTATTGGATGTAAATGCCGTTATTGACACTGATTCAAATGCATTATATCTTTTTGAAAGTAATTTATTTGATAAATATTTTATGATAAGTGGAACAGAAGAGATAGACTTTGATTCTTTATATAGTCAATTATTAGAAGATACAGAAAACACTACATATATTAATGAAAAATTAAATATTGAATTAAAAGAAATGCTTAATTCTTTTGAACAAGAATATAAAAGTAATAATGTATTTACAGTTTCATTTACACAAGAAGAATTATCAAATGCTATAGATAAAATGATAGAAAATCTAAAAGCAGATGCAAAATTTATGGAAATAGTAGGAGAAGATACTACTGTATTTGATTCAATAGAAACTTATAAAACTGTATTTGAAGAAATGGATGGGGAAATAACTATTGAATTAACAAGAGATGGTTATTTATCTGATAGTATAAGCAATGTTAAAGTTATTACTTCTGATTATGAATTTTCTGTAAAATTTGAAGACAGTAAAATAACAGTTCTAATCCCAGTGCCAGATTCTACAGAAACTATTGAATTTTATATAGAAATAGCACAAAGTAATAGTGTTGATGAAGTTAACTTTGATGACAATTTTGTTGCAATAGAAGATTTAACAGAAACAGATTATGAAACTATTCAAACTAACTTAGAAAATTCTACAATATACACGCTTATCAGTGCGTTCTTCCCAACAGAAGATGAATATAGCTATGATTATGACTATGACTATGATTACGATTACGACTATGATTACGATTACGATTATGACTATGATTATGAATAAATAATAAAAATAAAAAGTCTTTAGACTTTTTTTTCTTTGTATAGTATAATGAATTTTAGAAATGAGGTATTTTATGAACGGGGTTATTTTATTAAATAAAGAAAAGGATATGACTAGTCGTGATTGTGTAAATAAAGCATGTAAATATTTAAAAACAAAAAAAATAGGGCATACTGGGACACTTGACCCTTTAGCGACTGGTGTATTAATATTATGTGTTGGAAATGCAACTAAAATAGTTGATATAATAACATCTAAAGAAAAAGAATATGTAGCAACATTTCAAATGGGTATTTTAACTGATACCTTAGATAATACAGGTAATATTATAAAGGAAACCGACATTAAATCAACGAAAGAAGAAATAGAAAAAGCAATTATTTCCTTTAAAAAAACATATGATCAACAAGTACCAATTTATTCAGCAGTAAAAGTAAATGGTAAAAAACTTTATGAATATGCTAGAAACAATGAAGAAGTAAAATTACCAAGTAGAACTGTAACAATACATAATATAGAAATATTGAATATAGATTTATCAAGTAATATGGTAATGATTAAGACAACAGTAAGTAAAGGAACATACATAAGAAGTTTAATTAATGATATATGTGTTTCTTTAAATACATTTGGAATAATGACTGATTTAAAAAGAACAAAACAAGGGAATATAAGCATAGAACAATGTTGTACATTAGAAGATATAAAAAACAATGAATTTAAAATATATGAAATAGATCAATTTGTTAATGGATATAAAGAATTAGTTGTAGATGAAGAATTAGAAAGTAAAATATTAAATGGACAAATATTAGACAAACCTGATTTATTAGAAGAAGAAATTTTATTTAGAAATAAAGAAAAAGAAATTTTAGCAATCTATAAAATATATGAAAAAGATAACACAAAAATAAAACCCCATAAAATGTTTAAAAACAGAAAAATTTAACAATATACTAAATATTATAAAACCAAAGGAGATAATATTTTAGACATTTGTGAACAAAAGTGCATCAAAACTTAGTTTTTATATAAAAGTATGTAAAATTAGTTGATTTTTTAATAAATTTGTTGTATTATTTAGTAGTTACTTATTCTTGGATTAAAGATTATTTAATCTCAGTTTAAGCGAATATAAGAGAAAGAGAGAAACGAACAATGGCATTAAGCAAAGAAAAGAAAGCAGAAATCGTAAGTAAATATGCAAAAAAAGCTGGGGACACTGGTTCATCAGAAGTACAAATTGCAATATTAACAGAAGATATCAAATCTTTAACTGAACACTTAAAAGAACACAAACACGACTATCATACAAGAAGAGGATTACTTAAAAAAGTTGGACAAAGAAGAAGTTTATTAAACTACTTATTTAAAAACGATGTTACTAGATACCGTGAAGTTGTAAAAAGTTTAGGATTAAGAAAATAAAAACGTGGACACTATTTTTTAGTGTCTTTATTTTATAAAAAAAGGAGGATATTTATGAAACAAGTATTTAAATTAAATTTTAGAGGAAGAAAAATAATCGTTGAACACGGTGAAATGGCAAAACAAGCTACCGGAAGCGTTTTAGTACGTTACGGTGATACTGCAGTTTTATCGACATCAGTAGTAAAAGACGAAGCAAATGTTTTATCACCATTTTTTCCATTAATGGTTGTTTATCAAGAAAAACTATATTCAGTAGGAAAAATACCAGGGGGATTTATTAAAAGAGAAGGAAGACCAACAGATCAAGCTACTTTAGCGGCTCGTATGATTGATAGACCAATGCGTCCAATGTTTCCTGAAAATTTTAAAAATGAAGTGCAAATTGTAAACACAGTTTTATCAGTTGATCAAGATAACGCTCCTGAATTAGCAGCGATGTTTGGATCGTCTTTATCGACATCTATATCAAAAATCCCATTTAATGGACCAATTGCCGGTGTAAAAGTAGGTAGAATAAATGGTGAATTTATTATTAACCCAACTACTGAACAAATAGAACAATCAGATATTGACTTAACTGTAGCAGGTACTTATGAAGCTATAAACATGGTAGAAAGCTGTGCTGCTGAAGTTGATGAAAAAGACATGCTTGAAGCATTAATGTTTGGACATGAAGCAATAAAAGAATTAATCGATTTTCAAAACAAAATAATTAAAAAAATCGGACAAGAAAAAATGGAATATGCCGTTTTAGAAATAAGCGAAGATTTAAAAACTGAAATTTCTTCATTATTAGAAAAAGATTTAAAAAAAGCAATGAAAATTGAAGAAAAAATAGAAAAATATACAACTATTGAAAACTTAAAACATGAAGTTGTTGAAAAATATAAAGAACAATATGTTGGCTTAGATCCAGAACATTTAAGAGAAGAATTAACTAAAGTAAAATTAGTTATAGAAGAAATTGAATATAAACTATTTAGAAATATTGTTGTTAAAGATAAAACAAGAGCAGACGGTAGAAAAATGGATGAGATAAGAGAATTATCTACAGATATTGATATTTTACCAAGAACTCATGGATCAGCACTATTTACAAGAGGTCAAACACAAAGTTTATCAGTAGTAACATTAGGCGCTTTAGGAGAACACCAAATATTAGATGGTCTTGGAATTGAAGCTGAAAAAAGATTCATGTTACACTATAATTTCCCAGCATTTTCTGTTGGTGAAACAGGAAGATATGGAGCACCAGGTAGAAGAGAAATTGGTCATGGAACATTAGGTGAACGTGCTTTAGCGCAAGTTATACCAAGCATTGAAGAATTTCCTTATACTATAAGAGTAGTATCCGAAATATTAGAATCAAACGGTTCATCTTCACAAGCAAGTATATGTGCAGGTTGTATGGCTTTAATGGCTGCAGGTGTTCCTATAAAATCGCCAGTTGCAGGAATAGCTATGGGATTAATTACAAATGAAGATAATTATACTATCCTTACTGATATTCAAGGAATGGAAGATCACTTAGGAGATATGGACTTTAAAGTTGCAGGTACAAAAAATGGTATATGTGCATTACAAATGGACATAAAAATATCTGGAATTACAAAAGAAATTTTAGAAAAAGCTTTAAAACAAGCTAAAAAAGCACGTTTGCAAATTTTAAAAACAATGGAAGAACAAATAAGTGAACCAAGAAAAGAAGTAAGTAAATATGCACCAAAAACGGTTACATTTAATATTAACCCAAATAAAATAAAAGAAGTAATTGGTCGTGGTGGAGAAATGATCACAAAAATAATTTTAGAAGCTTCAAACGTTGATGCAGTAACAGATGTAAATGCTGTAAAAGTTGACTTAGAAGATGATGGAAGAGTTATTATATATCATCATGATCAAAATATTATTGACATAACTGCTCAAATGATTAAAGATGTTGTAAGAGAAGTTGAAGTAAATGCAATCTATACTGGACGAGTTGTTAAAGTAGAAGATTTTGGATGTTTTGTTGAATTATGGAGTGGATGCGAAGGTTTAGTGCACGTTTCACAATTAGATAAAAAAAGAGTTGAAAATCCAAATGACATTGTTAAAATAGGTGATGAAATAATTGTTAAATCACTTGGTTATGATAAAAAAGGAAGACTTAATTTATCTAGAAAAGATGCTTTAAAATAAATATATAAATATCATTTTATTATTAAAATGGTATTTTTTTATTTTCTTTACACTTTAATATATTATACTTTGTAAAAATATTTCAAATATGTTATTATTAAAAGGTAAGAAAATAGGTGTATGATGAAAAAAAAGTCTAAATTTAATAAACTAAAAAAATTATTTAATAAAGAAAATATATTTATAATAGCAAGTATTATATTTATACTTTTTATGATTATTTATTATGGGAATAGACTTGTTTATTATTATAAAATTGAGCATCCTGATGTTGAAAGTGAAACTGTATATTTAACAGATATTTTAATATCAACAGAATCTCTTAGCAGTCCTGGATTAATAAAAGACGGAGATACTTATTATTATTCTGGATTGGTTGATGATAACTACTTGGAATATTCTGGTATTTTATTTAGAATAGTTGGTATCAATGAAGATTCTACGATTACTTTAGTTGCAGATCAAAATATTACTTTATTAAATTATAATAATTATATAGATTATTTAAACGAAACAGAAGTTTTAAATTCAGGTATTTTTGCTAATAATATAAATCCTTACTTTTTAGTAAATACAAGTATATGTGATGATACAGTAGATGATATTGATAATATTACATGTGATAGTCAATCAAGTGATTATTTAGTTAATTTATTATCGTTAAATGACTATGTAAAAGCTGGTTCAATAGATAGCTATCTATATAATGAAAGTTATTTTTATACAAGTACAATTACAAGTGATAATAATTATTATTATGTTTTTGACCTTGGAGGTGTTAGTTCAAAAGAAACAACTGATTACCAAAACTATGGAATAAGACCAACAATTACTTTAAAAGCAGATATAAATTTAATAAGTGGAGATGGAACTGTTAACTCTCCTTATACAATAGAAAGCGAAACAGCAAACTCTTTAGCTGATGCTAATATATATGACTATGTAAATTATAGTAATCAAACTTTCCAAATTATTGGTAAGGAAGAAGAAAAAGTATTAGTTGTATTAAATGATTATTTACAAGTTGATGGTGAAATGATTTCTAGATCATTTGATGATAGTACAAGTATCTATGATACTGATACGATAATTGGAAGTTATTTAAATAATGAATATTATAATAGTTTAGAAAATCAAGATTATATAATTACTTCAAATTTTTATAATGGAGAATATTCTTTAAATACTAACTATGAATATTTTGATATATTTAATAGCTATATTACAGCTAATATCGGACTATTGAAAATAGGTGATTTTACACTTGGAAATGTAAATGATATATTCTTAATGAATAATGATGATCAATTAAACTATATAATAAAAGATAATAAATTATATGGTGATGAAAAAACAAGTGAATATTATATAATACCAGTCTTGTATTTAGACGCAACTCTTTTAATCGATGGATTAGGAACTATAGATAGTCCTTATAACGTAAGTAGGTGATTTAGTGGAAGAAATTGAAATATTAGATATAGATGGATTTGATGACAATAAAAAAGAAACAACAGAAGAATACGTTGTTAAAAAGAAAAGAGTTTTAAAAAAAATAAAATTCAAAAAAACTAAAAAAAATAATAAAAAAGAGTCTAAAAAAACAACTGATTCAAAATCATCAGCAAAAAAAGATACTAAAAAAACAATAGAGAGTAAAAAAGAATCTAAAAAAACTATAAAAAAAGCTAAAAAGAAAGATAAGAAAAAGAAAAAATTAAAACTAATAACAAAAATATTATTTATATTAGATTTAGGAGCTCTTGCTTGTTTGTTTGTTGCATATGGACCTTTTTATGAATTGCAAAGTTTATTTGTAACTTCATCATTGGAAACAATGACACATAAGTATTTAGCGCGTACAATTTATTCTCAAGAAACCTTAGATGATTTTTTAGCGAATAACACAATTATAGAAGTTGAAGGAAATACAGATGCATCAAGTATAACTTTTATTGATATAACAGAACAAGAAACTTATTTATCAATATATGAAGAGCAAATATTAAAAAAAGACGAAGACAATGACTTATATAAAGTAATTGAAATAAGCGGGGATGACTATGTTGGAAAAATAATAGTTGTATATGATCCGTCAAGACTTGATTTGGTAACTTCTGAATATATAAATTATGGTGGTCAACAACTTGACTCATTAATTGAATCTTATGGAGGTGTGGCTGGAATAAACGCTAGTGGCTTTAGTATATATTCATCAGGAGCGCTAAATATTGTTGGTACAATAATAGATGATGGTGTACTAATACAAGATGGAAATGTTTCTGGATTTGAAGGTGGTATTATTGGATTTAACGAAGACAATGTCCTTATATTAACTAAGAAAAGTGGACAAGAAGCAATTGATGAAGATAATATAGTAGACGCTATTAACTTTGGACCATTCTTAATTGTAAATGGAGAAACTTCAACTTTTGTTGGTAATGGTGGATACGGATTAGCCAGCCGAACAGCGATTGGACAAAGACAAGATGGAATTGTTTTACTAGTAGTAATAGACGGTAGGCAAGTTGGATACTCTCTTGGAGTAGACATGGTTGAATTAACTGATATAATGTTAAAATATGGATGTTATAATGCCTCTAATTTAGATGGTGGAGGATCATCTACTTTATATGCAAATGGAGAAGTATTAAGTTCACCTGGTGGATATGGATATTCTGGAAACAGATATCTTCCAAATGCATGGGTATTAAAATAACTAATCAAATGATTAGTTTTTTTAAACTTTTAATGTTAGAATCTTATTATTTATTTCAATAATATTATCTTCTTTTAAATTTTTTAATTCTCGCATTAAAGAACTTCTATCCACTGATAAGTAATCAGCTAAAGAAGTAAAACTAACACTTAACTTAAAAACTTTTTTACCAACTTTATTTGATTCCATTTTAAAATATTCTAATAATTTTTCTCTTATTGTTTTTTTTGTAACAATTAGCAAATGATTTAAATTAACATTGATATTATTAATTAAAATATTATATATATTGTCTATGAATTGTAAATAATAACTACTATTACTCTTTATATTTTTAATAAAATCATTATTAATAATAATAATTTCACAATCACTTCTAGCAACAATTGATAATTCATAATTATTTTGATCAAACATTTTTGATGCAAATAAATCTTCTTCATTAAATTGAGTAATAACTGACTTATTTCCTTTATAATCAACCCTTATAATATCTACAGAACCATATTTTATAATACCTAAAATGTCTTGCTTTCTTATATTAGTAAGAATGGTTTGATTTTTTTTAAATGTATAAGAATGCGCATTTAAAATTTTTAATAAATAATTAATTTCTTTTTTTTCTATATTTTTAAACGCTTTCATAAGTATCACCTAAATCAATTTTAACAAATTTTGTAAATAGTTGCAATTGCAACTATTTTTTTAAAAACAAAATGTGTTATATTTATATCATAGAGGGTAGGTATTTTATATGAAGATTATAAAAAGAGATGGAACTTCTGTTGATTTTGACAGAGTTAAAATAGAAAATGCAATTAAAAAAGCAAATTTAAAAGTAGAAGAATCACAACAAGTATCAGACATACAAATTAACAATATAATTAAATATATTCAAGGACTAAATAAAAGAAGAATTCTAGTTGAAGATATTCAAGATATCATTGAAAGAAAATTAATGAGTATTGATAAATTTGAACTTGCTAAAGAATACATCACTTACAGATATACAAGAGCATTAGTGAGAAAAGCTAATACAACTGATGAATCAATACTATCTTTAATTAAAAATTCGAACAAAGATTTAATGGAAGAAAATTCAAATAAAAATGCGTATATTACTTCAACACAAAGGGATTTAATAGCAGGTGAAGTATCAAAAGACATTACAAAAAGAATTTTATTACCAGAAAAAATAGTTGCAGCGCATGATGCTGGAGTACTACATTTTCACGATATGGACTATTATATTCAATCAATGTTTAATTGTTGTTTGATAAATATATCAGATATGTTTGAAAATGGAACAGTTATGAACAATAAATTAATTGAAAGTCCAAAATCATTTCAAGTTGCTTGTACAGTTATGACTCAAGTAATTGCAGCAGTAGCAAGTGGGCAATATGGTGGGCAATCAGTTGAAGTAAGACATTTAGGTAAATACTTAAATAAAAGTTACAAAAAATATAAAAAACAAATAGAATCAAAATATAAGAAGAAATTAGATAAAGAAATAATCGATGAATTAATAAACGATAGATTAATGGCAGAATTAAAAAGTGGAGTACAAACTATTCAATATCAAATTAATACTTTAATGACGACTAATGGACAATCACCTTTTGTTACTTTATTTTTAAACTTAGAAGAAAATGATCCTTATAAAAAAGAAGTAGCGATGATTATAGAAGAAATAATTAAACAAAGATATGAAGGTATTAAAAATGAAGCAGGAGTGTACGTTACACCAGCGTTTCCAAAATTAGTTTATGTATTACATGAACACAATAATTTAACAGGTGGGAAATACGATTACTTAACTAAATTAGCGGTTAAATGTTCATCTAAAAGATTATATCCAGATTACATAAGTGCTAAAAAGATGAAAGAAATGCATAATGGAAATGTATTTAGCCCTATGGGATGCAGAAGTTTCTTGTCTTCATATAAAGATGAAGAAGGTAATTATAAATTTGAAGGAAGATTTAACCAAGGTGTTGTAAGTTTGAATTTACCACAAATTGCTTTAATAGCTGATGGAGATGAAAAAGTATTCTTTGACTTATTAGAAGAAAGACTAGAATTATGTAAAGAAGCTTTATTATGCAGACATAACTCACTTCTTGGTACTACTAGTGATGTATCACCAATTCACTGGCAATATGGAGCTATATCAAGACTAGAAAAAGGAGAAAAAATAGACAAATTATTGTTTGATAATTATTCTAGTATATCATTAGGTTATATTGGTATTTATGAAATGACTAAATTAATGACTGGAAAATCTCATACTACAAAAGAAGGAAAAGAATTCGCTTTAAAAGTAATGAATATTTTAAATGACAAATGTAGTTTATGGAAAAAAGAAACTAATATTGGATTTGCATTATATGGAACACCAGCTGAGAGTTTATGTTATAGATTTGCAAAAATTGATTTAGAAAAATTTGGGAAAGTAAAAGATATAACAGATAAAGGTTATTATACAAATTCTTACCACGTTGATGTAAGAGAAGATATAAATGCATTTGATAAATTATCTTTTGAAAGTGAATTTCAAACTATATCTTCTGGAGGAGCTATTAGTTATATAGAAATACCTAATATGTCATCTAATCTAGAAGCATTAGAAGAAATGGTTAAATTTTTCTATGATAATATTTTATATGCAGAATTTAATACAAAAAGTGATTATTGTCATGAATGTGGATTTGATGGCGAAATTAAAATAGATGATAAATATCAATGGACTTGTCCAAATTGTGGTAATACTGATAAACAAAAAATGAATGTTACTAGAAGAACTTGTGGTTATTTAGGTGAAAATTTTTGGAATGTTGGTAAAACAAAAGAAATAAAAGAAAGAGTGCTTCATTTATAATGTATTATAGTGATATAAAAGCAAATGATATTGCCAATGGAGAAGGAATTAGAACAACTATATTTGTATCTGGTTGCAGACTTCATTGCAAAGGTTGCTTTAATTCTTGTACTTGGGATTTTAAATATGGAAAACCATTTACTGAAGATCAATTAAATGAAATTATAGAACTTTCTAATAAAAACCATATCAAGGGTTTAACCATATTAGGAGGAGAACCTTTTGAACCAGAAAACCAAGAACAAGTTTTAAATATTGTAAAAACATTTAAAAAAAATTATCCTAATAAAACAATATGGATGTTTAGTGGTTATACATTAGATGGACAAATAAAAAAATGGTGTGATGAATTGCCATTTACAAAAGAGATTATACAAAACATAGATGTTTTAATTGATGGACCTTTTAAAATCGATTTGTATGATATTGCTCTAGGTTTTAGAGGGTCATCTAATCAAAGAATTATTGATATAAAAAAAACAATAGAAAATGCGAAAATTGTTTTACATAGTAAACATTTTCATAAGGAGAATAAGAATATATGGAAATAAATATAAAAAAAGTAAAAGAAAACGCAACTATTCCTACTAGAGGAAGTGAATATGCAGCAGGATATGATTTATATGCTTGCATTGAAGAAGATTTAGTTATTCAACCCCATACTAGTGTTATGATTAGTACTGGAATATCTTTAGAAATACCTGTTAATTATGCTGGTTTAATTTATGCAAGAAGTGGATTAGCGTCTAAAAAAGATTTGGCACCGGCTAATAAAGTTGCTGTTATAGATAGTGATTATCGTGGTGAAGTTTTTGTTGTACTGCATAATCATGGAACAAAAGAACAAACAATAACTGTAAATGAAAGAATTGCTCAATTTGTTTTTACTCCATTCTTACCAGTTACATTTAATGAAGTTGATAAATTAAGTGAAACACTTAGAGGAGAAGGTGGATTTGGTTCTACTGGAAGAAACTAATTAAAAATTAGTTTTTTTTATGATATAATTATTTTAATAGTAGGGGATTTGACATATGGTAAATTATTTAGTTATTCCAAAATCAGAAAATACATTTTTATTGTTTAAAAAAAATGGTAATAATATTTTTTCTATTAAAAATAAAGAAAAAAAAGAAAGAATATTAAAAAAGTTACTTAAAGCTAACTATAGTGAAAAATTTTATTTAAAAGACACTAATTACTTTATTTGCTCTAACGATAAGATTCAAATGATCTTTGATGATACGAAAAAAGTTTTAGGTATAGCAGATGATGTTCCTACTAAACGTAGTGCCAAAACAAAAGAAACGATTAAATCTTTTAAAACAAAAAGAAGAGTTAAGTTATTTGCTCCAGCCGCTGCTTTAGTTGGCGTTGTGTTAGTTATTAATTTAGCTGCGATACCTTGTTCAATACAAAAAACGGAAAATGAATTTGATGAGGTAGATGAGGTTATTGAAGTTGTAACTCCAAATTTTAGTGATGAAATTATACATGAAGAAGATAGTTATATTCATATTGTTGATAATAATATAAATGTTGAAACTGATAATAATATAAAAGAAGGAAGTGAAGAAAATAGTACAAATATTGAAAATAATATTTATGATTATGTAGGAAGTGGATTAAACGAATATAATCTAAATGCAATAGAAAACGCTAGATCAACAGAGATTGGTCAAAGTATTTTAAAATATGCAGAGTTATTTGATATAGATGAAAGTATTTTATTTGCTATTTGTTTAACAGAAAGTGCTTTTGATCATGAGGGCACATTGAATAAATATTCAACGGATGGACAAGGTGCATTTCAAATTGAATATAATGTTTATAATGGTGTAGAATTAAGTACTGTTGATAAATATGGTAATTCATATAATGTTTTAGTTAATTTTGAAACTATGAGCGATCCGGATTTAAATGTTTTAATGGCCGTTTGTATATATAAAAGTAATTTAACTAGATATAAAGGGAATATGTTATTTGCTATACAAACATATAATTGTGGAACAGGTTCATTAAGTTTGATTTTATCTCAAAAAGCTTTAGAAATATATGGAGAAATAAATTCGTATAATATTAATTTAATTTATCAAGAGTGTTTAACAAATGAAGAATTAACTAATGAAATTATAAATATGAATATAGAATTTTTAAAAAATCCTAAGATATATATTGATAAATTATCAGACGAAGCTTTATTAGCAAATCCTATTTCACATAATACATTTAAAAATGCGGATTATGAGTACGCTACGCCAAATTATATAGAAGAAGTTTTAAGTTATACTGATGGAAGTTTCTTAAATACCAAAAGTAATCAAATTTAAAAAGACTTATTTAGTCTTTTTTAGTTTTTTATAAATAGGTAACAAATGTTTAATTGGATAATAAATAAGTGGTTTTAAAATCAAATCATAATCTCCCAAATATTCAAATACAATAGGATCATATTTCGCTTTGAAAGAAGATAAATGGTCTTTAAAGTCGCCATCAACTCCTCCTAAATTAATATAATCAATATTATTATCACTACAATATTTAATAGCCTCAAACACAATACCCATAGATATTCTGATTGAAGGAAATTCTAATTTATTTCCAGCGTATAAATATTCAGCAATCTTTATTTCTTTATTGTTAGGCAATATTACTAAACAGGCAGACAATAAAATAGAGTCTTTATCTTTTAATAATTCATTAACTTTATTTATTTCTTCTTCTTTACCATTATTATTTAGCAAATAATTTTTATATACATTTAAATCTAAATGAGCAAAAAATAATTTTGAATCACTTCCAAAATAACTTAATATTTTATGGAAATATTCTTTATTTCTTAAATTTATTCCTTGTCTTGCTTCGGTTTCATTAATTATAGAAATAAAATCATCTAATCTTTTTTCATCACTAGTTATTTCATAAGAAACTCCACGTTTTTTTTGGAAATCGCCTAAATCATGTCTAACTTTAGCTTTATAACTTTTTAAAATAGAATCACTATCTAATGATGTATCACATACCATATGAAATCTTGGTTGAATCGAATCTTTTATACTAATTACATTTCCTTTATGAACTAGTTTATTATTAAGTAAATTATTATGAATAATTTTACTATCTTTATTGAATTGATTATTAATTTTTTCTTTTGTTTTATAATTAAATTGATCATTTAAAACAAATGGATCCACATTTATTACATAACAGTTTTTTTCTTTTGCAATTTTTTTTATATTTTCAAAAAATATTTTTGTTATTTCTGTATTCGTTAAATCACCAATAGGTCCTCTTGGGATATACATTAAATTATATTTAGAAAATACGTTTCTTATTAAAAGAGAAGCTATTAATAATAATTTGTCATTTTCATATACTCCAACTAAAATATTTTCAAAGTTGTCTTTAACATTAGCCCATCTATAATCTTGCATAAAATTAACAAAATCGGCATTTTTATAAAATTCATCATACTCTAAACTGCTGATATTTTTTTTAAAAGTAAACATATTTACCTTCTTTCTACGATATTAATTATAAACTATTTTTTTATAAATAACAATAATTTCGATTACTTACATATACTATAACAGGTGATTTTATGAGCAAATTAGACGAGTTTAAAAGTTTTGTGAAAAATAATCCAAAATTAATAAAGTTTGTCGAAAACAAAGAAATGACATGGCAAAAATTTTACGAAATGTATGATTTATATGGAGAAGATAAAAGTGTATGGGATAAATATTTAGTCGTATCTGCAGGAACAGTTTCTGGATTTAAAATAGCGGATGCTCTTGGATTTTTAAAAAAAATGGATTTAGAAAATGTTCAAGAAGGGATTAATAGTGTTCAAAGAGTTCTTGGTGTATTTGGAGAAATGGGAAAAAAAGAAGATGAAAAGGAAGATTATAAACCAAGACCGATTTATAAACATTTTGAGGATTAATGGAGTTAGGACTACAGTTTAAGTTAAAACAAAATCCCATTTATTTAAATTATTTAAGAGAAAATTCTTATTGGTATAAAATATTAAATAGAAACCCCTATATGTATGATGAGTTAGTAAAGGAAGCAAAAAAAGCTTATGGTTTAAGACCTACAGATAAAATTAACAAAGCATTTGATACTTTTAATTTAATTAGTTCGGTTTTTTCTAACATGTAGATAAATTAATTTTTATCTTTTTTTACAGGATAATTTATAAATCACTATTTTGTGTTATAATCTTTATAGGTGATTTTATGAGAGTAATAACTGGAAAATACAAAGGTTTAAAATTAGATGGTTATGACATTGTAGGTACTAGACCTACACAAGATAGAGTAAAAGAATCTCTTTTTGCAATGATTCAAAATAAAGTTAAAAATAGTAAATGCTTAGATTTATTTGCTGGAAGTGGATCACTTGGAATTGAGGCTATAAGCATGGGAGCTTCATCTGCTACTTTTGTTGATATAAATTTTAAAGCAATAAGTGTTTTAAAAAATAATACAAAAAGAATTGAAGAAGAACTTTTGTTTTTTAACAGTGATTATAAAAACTTTTTAAAAACAACAAATGAACAATTTGATATTATATTTTTAGATCCTCCATATCATTTATTATTGATAAATGATTGTATTGATTTAATTAAAAAAAACAATTTATTAAAGCGAGATGGAATTATAGTATGTGAATATGAAGAAGAAGTTATTAATTATGATTCTTTTAAAGAAAAAAAATATGGAAAAACTTATATTAAAATTATAAAAGACATTTAATGTCTTTTTTTAAAAGGAAATTCAAAATAATAGAAGTATATTATTGTAAGAGCTCTTTTAAAGGAGGAAAAAACAATAAAATACTTATTAACAAACGACATAATTTTTAAACTTTTTTTTAGAAAAGAAAAATACTATTTAAAATTAATAATAAATGAATTACTAGAATTGAATATAAGTGAAGAAGATATAACTTTTATAAACAATGATTTATATGGCAGAAATATGCAGGATAAAAGTTGTTATATTGATATGTCTATAAAATTAAATAATGGAGAAATAGTAATAATAGAAATGCAAAATATAACAAGAGAAATATTAGTTGAAAGATTTGATTACTATATTTCATCAAAAATATTAGATCAAGTACCTAAAGGAATGGATTATACTAAAATAAAAAAAGTTTATGGAATATTCTTTTTAAATGGCAAAGACAAAAACTATAACAACATGTTTACAAAAATAAGTGATTATGATATATTAAATATGACAAAAATTAGAAGTGCTAGAGAAAAAAATATAATTAATTTAACTAAACTAGACGATTATAAAAAATACAATTTATCAAATGAATTAATTAATTTTTTAAACTTCATAGCAAGTAAAAGTGAGGAAGAAATGGTAAGTATGATAAAAGATGATAATTTAAAACGAGCATATGAAACTGTAAAAGAATTAAACGCAGATCCAGAGATACAAACAATTTTAGACATGCAAAGATTTGATGATTATGAGAAAAAACAAGATGTCCATGAGGCTAGAGAGCAAGGAAAAGAAGATGAATTAAATAAAACAGTAATTAATATGCATAAACAAAATTTAAGTTTTGAAGATATAGCTAAATATACGGATACTAATATATCAAAGATAAAAGACATAATAGAAAACTTTAATTAGTTTTCTTTTTTTAAAGGTTTTTATTTATTTATATCGTATAAATAAATAGGGAGGTTAAAGTATGAGTTTTCCTTTTGTAAAACAAAGCAGTATTTCTGATTGTGGAGCAGCGTGTTTACAAATGATAATTAAATATTACAAAGGATATATAAGCTTAGAAGAAATAAAAGAATTAATAAAAACAGACTCAACTGGAACATCAGCATTTAATTTAATTAGAGGAGCTAGATTAATTGGGATGGAAAGTGAAGGATATGAAATTAAATTAGAAGAAATAGATTTTTTTCCGACAATCGTGCATGTAATAAAGAATAACTACAACCATTATATTATTATAATATCCAAAAAAAATAACTTATATAAAATAGCAGACCCAGCAATTGGTATAATGAATATTTCAAAATCTGAATTAGAACAAATATATAATAATATAGCAATACATATGTATCCAATAAAAGCATTACCCTTAAACCAAGAATATTCTTATATCACATTTGTTAAAAAATTGTTTTTGATATTTAAAAAAGATTTTTTTATTTTATTTTTAATGAATTTATTTGTAAGCATAATTACCCTTATGACTTCGTTTAATACTAAATATATAATAGATGGTATAGTAAATGAAGAAAATTATTTATTTATCATTTCTTTAATTTTTATAATACTAACGTTTTATAAAAATATAATGACTTTTTTTAAAAATAAAATGAGTCTTTATACTGAACAAAAAATAGATTTAATAATAACTAAAAATATATTTAATAAAATTATAAACCTCCCTTATCAATATTATAAAAATCACACAATAGGTGATTTAAGTGCTAGAATAAATGATTTAAATTTAATTAAAAGTTTTATTAATAAAATAATTTCTATTGTTTTAGTTGACATAATATATATAGTATTTATCTTAATTACTTTATATATTTTGTTTGAAAAATTATTCTTATTTATTTTACTTTTATTTACATTAAATATTTTATTAACAATTTTATTTAATAAAATAACAAAAAGAAAATTATTAGAAATAAAAAACTTAAACAACGTATCTAATTCAGCATTAATCAGTTCTTTAAATAATTATGAAGCTATTAAATCAAGTAATTTAGAGCAAATAACCATTAATAATTTAGTAGAGAAGCATGTTAACTATTTAAAACAAATATTTGATTTTAAAAATATTTACATAACTTATAATTTCATAAAAGAAACAATTAATGGAACTGTTTCTAATTTGCTATTATATTCAAGTTGTTTATTAGTTTTAAAAAATACGTTTTCGATAAGTGATATCTTTTTACTAATAACATTATTAAATTATTTAATAAGTTCAACAAACAATGTAACGATTACACTTTTAGAATATGTAGAAAGTCATTTAGCGCTTATAAGAATAATGCAAATAAAAACAGAAAAAAAATCACTTGGCTTTTTAAATAATAATTTAAAAGGAAACATAAAAGTAAAAGACTTAACATTTTCATATGATGATATTATACTAGACAAAATAAACTTAAATATAAAAAAAGGCGATAAAGTAATGATTATGGGAGAAAGTGGAATAGGTAAATCAACTTTTTTTAAACTGCTTTTAAGATTTTATAAAGTCAATAGAAATAAAATTTTTTTAGATGATGAGGATATATTAGATTATGATGTTGATTGTTTAAAAAAAAATATTGCTTATATCACCCAAAATGAATTATTAGTTGAAGATACAATTTATAATAATATTGATATGTATAGAAAAATAGAAAAAGAAAAAATATTAAAAACAGCAAAGATAACCGGTGTTAATGAATTTTTAGATGAACAAGGATATAATAAAATAGTTTTAGAAAATGGATTTAATTTTTCAGGTGGACAAGCAGCGCGTATTATCTTAGCTAGAAACTTGTGTGATGATGCAAACATTATTTTAATTGATGAGACATTATCTAAATTAGACGTTAATTTAGAAAGAATTATTTTGAAAAAACTTTTTAAAAATTATAAAAATAAAACTTTCTTAATTATAAGTCATCGAAAAGATAATTTGGATTTATTTAATAAATTAATTATGTTTAAAGACAGAAAGGCAGAAACAATTGAATATTAATTATAATAAAGACATTATTATATTAAATAAAAGTTATAAAATAATAAATAAAATAATAATAATTCATATTATAGTAATATTTATTTTTTTTATTATAAAAGACATGAATTTTGATATATATGAAACACAATATGGAATAATGGTTTCATCAAACACAGTTGCACTTTTAAACACTACTACTACTAATATTAAAATTAATGATATAAAAGAAAATATAATTGAACAAACTTATGACTTAGAAACTAATATATTCTATTTAACTATAGAGTCTAATTATGAAATAGATTCTATTGTTGAAGTGAAAAGTTTAAACAGAAATACAAGTATAGTTAATGAATTAAAATTATTGTTTTCAAAATTAGAATTTTAGGAGGAATATGAAAAAAATAGAAGAAAAAAAATTAAAAAAAATAAAAGGAGGTTTTAATGTAACAATAGGAATAGCTATAGGTGTAGTTGTTACATTTTTATTGGGGGTGATCGATGGTTATGTTAGACCAACAAGTTGTAATGAATGATAAAAAATTAAAACAAATAAAAGGAGGATTTACCTTAAGTGCTTCATTTGTATCAGCTATAGTATCCAGTGTTAAAATAGTTTTTGAAATAGGCCAAAGTTTTGGCTCTGCTTTTAGAAGGAGTAATGAAGGTAATTTATGCACACTAGATTAAAAAGTTATTATATTCCATTACTGTTTTTGCTTGCAATTTTAGTTTACAACATAGGTATAATTATAGGTAGTTATTTATACTATTTATCGTAGAAAACAAAGAAAAAAATTCATTTTTATATGTTTTTTTTTTATTTATAGACATTTTTTTCTAAATTATATATATTTATATTGATTAACAACATTTTAAATGCTATAATACTTTTAGTTTAGTTTTAAAGGAGGTGTTTTATGAATGCAATAGTTGTTAGAAATGGGAATGTTGATGGAGCACTTCGTACTTTAAAACAAAAAAATCTTAAAAATGGAACTCTTAAAGCTGCTAGAGAAAGACAAGATGGTTACCTTAAACCAGGAGAAAAGAGAAGAATTGCTAAAAAAGAAGCAATTAAAAATAGCCATAAAAATAATCGTAAAAGAAATAGAGAAGAAAGATAAGATTTAATTATCTTTTTATTTTAAGGGAGAATTTATGAGAGATAAAATATTAGAAGATTTAAAAAATGCTATGAAAGCTCAAGAAAAGAAAAAATTATCAGTAATCCGTATGGTAAAAGGTGCTATTCAAATGGAAGAATTAAACACAAAAAGACCTTTAACTGATGAAGAAGTTATTAGTATAATTGCAAAACAAATTAAAACTAGAAAAGAATCAATCGTTGAATTTGAAAAAGGTTCTAGAAACGATTTAATTGAAAGTACTACAGAAGAAATTGAAATTTTAAATACATATCTGCCAGAACAACTAAGTGAAGAAAAAGTATTAGAAGAAATACAAAAAGCTTTTGACTTATTAAATCCACAAACAATGAAAGATATGGGAAAAGTTATTGGACACTTATCTCCTATATTAAAAGGAAAAACTGACATGGGTTATGTAAGTAAAATAGTAAAAGAAAAATTAGGCGCATAAAGCCTTTTTTTTATAAATATAAACAGTTGTAAATGAATATAATTATGATATAATTATGATAGGATGTGATTAAATGAAGGTAATCATCAGTGCTGGTGGAACAGGTGGACATATTTATCCTGCTCTAGCGATTATTAATAAAATAAAAGAAAAAGAACCTAACAGTGAATTTTTATATATAGGTACTCATAACAGAATGGAAAAAGATATTATTCCAAAATATAATATAGATTTTAAAGCAATAGA
>JAWXUI010000019.1:0-17960 GCA_044432805.1 Mycoplasmatota bacterium
AAGGTGTTGATAAAATAATCGCTAAAACAAACACTGCAAAATAATTTCTTAAATAAAATATAGTTTGTTTATCAATTATATCTATGTTGTTTATATAAAATAAATTTTTTAAAGAATTAATAACTTGATCAAAACTATTTGAATTAAAAATAACAAAACTAATAATTACTATTAATAAAGTATATATGTGTTTAAATACTTTTGTTTTAGATAAAAATTCAGATAAAAATTGTTTTTCAATAATTAAAATAATTGCAAAATATAAACCCCAAAATATAAAATTCCACTGTGCACCATGCCAAAATCCAGTTAGCATCCACACAATTAAAATATTAAATAAGAATCTATATTTATTACATCTAGAACCACCTAATGGAATATAAACATAATCTCTGAAAAATGAAGATAATGACATATGCCATCTTCTCCAAAAATCAGTAATTGAAGAAGCTATATAAGGGTAATTAAAATTTTCTAAAAAGTTAAATCCAAACATTTTACCAAGTCCTATAGCCATATCGCTATAACCTGAAAAGTCAAAATATATTTGTAAACAATATGCAACCGCCTTTAACCAAGAACCTAATAATGTATCTGGTAATACACCATAGAACTCTCCCATTACATTTGCTATTAATACTTTCTTAGATAAACCAATTATAAATCTTTTTACACCTTCACTAAAAAGAAAGAAGGAAGTTTTTCTTTTCTGTAATTCTTCATCAATTGTTTCGTATCTAACAATTGGTCCTGCCACTAATTGCGGAAATAAAGATACATATGTTGCAAAATTCAAAAAACTCTTTGATGCTTTTACTTTACCTCTGTATACATCAATTACATAACTAATTGTTTGAAATGTATAAAAACTAATACCTATTGGCATTAATACTTTTAATAATGGAATATCCGTATTAAATAATCCATTTATATTATCTATAAAAAAGTCTATATATTTAAAATATATTAACTGAATAATATTATAGCTAAGAGCTAGAATAAGATATTTTTTATTTTTTGTTTTTTCTATTTTTATTCCTAAAGTATAGTTAACAACACAGCTTAATATTAAGAATATAATTAATTTAGGTTCTCCATAAAAGTAGAATAATAAACTAAATATTAATAATATTAAATTTTTATGCTGCTTGGGAACTATAAAATACAAAAGTAATAACAATGGTAAAAAATAATAAATAAACGTTATACTTGAAAATAAAATAATAATTCCCCTTTCTTAAAATTAATTAAAAGAAAATTATAAATTTTTAAAATTTTCTACTATTTTATCAGCAGTAGCTGTTCCAGACATAACCAAGATTATTAAATCTCCTTTGCTTTCAACATATACTGATTCTGCTTCTACACAAATCCATTTACGTGGATCAACATTTTCTTTTATTAAAGTTTTTGCTTCTTCAACATCTTGAGTTTCAGATACTCTAATTAATACAACTGAATGCGCAACTGAACCAATTGGTGATTCATTTGCCAATATTTCTTCAACTTCTAAATCTGTAGTTCCAATAAAATATTGCATTAAATCTTCTGTAACTTCTATATTTTCTAAATTAGCTGGTTTTTCATCATCACCAACGTTTTCGTAAACACTTACCATTAAATCTGTTAAATCACCTTCAACATTTTCGTTTGTTGCACATCCTGTTAGCATCAAAGCACTAATCCCTACTACAACTCCTATTTTTTTTAAATTATTCATAAATTCTTTCCTCACATTTTCTATATTCTATGTAAACATCTTGATACACAACTATATTTTCACTAGCTTTTAATTCGTAAATATCATTATTCTTTATTAGGTTGTTCGAACTTCCATTATAAATACCTACTTGTTCATAACAAGTATCTTCATAAAAATAATAATCAATTGTTTTTACCATCATAACTTCACTATCGTTTGGAATAACAGTAAACAACATTATACAAATACAAGCTGTCACTAAAGAAAGACTGTATTTTTTCTTTGATTTGTTTATTATATTATTTAACATATATGCGCTACTTACTTCATCTGGTGTAATATTGTCAAATGTAGTTTTTATTTTGTTTTTCATAAGTCCTCCTTTAAAGATTTTTTTAAATAGTCCCTTCCTCGATGTATATGAGAACGGATTGTCGATTCATTTATAGATAATATTTTAGAAATTTCTTTTGTTTTGTATCCTTGGTAATAATATAAGTAAAATATCAATTTATATTTATCATCCATTTTTAAAATATGTTTTAATACTCTGTCTTCTTGTTGATGATGCCCTACATCATCTATTAAACTAGAAACATGTTTTTTAAACCAATATTTCAAATCATTTTTACAAATATTACTAGCAGTTACTATTAACCAAGCTTTTTCATGTTCTTTGTTTTCAAATACTATATTTTTCTTATATAGTTTTAAAAAAGTATTTTGAACAGCATCTTCTGTATCGTGTTTATTTTTTAAATACATAAAGCATACTTGATAAACAGTTTTTAAATTTCTTTCATATATTTCTACAAATTCACTATTTGAAATAGCGTTCAAGAATCTCACCTCTCAATACTAATACAATTGGCAAAGCCAAAATGTTGCAAAATTTTTAATTTTTTTGTCTTTTTATTATATCATGTTAAAATTTTTTGTAAAATAAAAAAAAGAATTATAAAAATAATCCTAATTTTTCTTTCATTTCTTTATATTTTTTATAAGCGATTGGTTTTGTTTTATTACTTCCATCAATTAATATTTTTTCTATTAAATCACTATTAATAATTTCTTCATATCTCTTTTGAATTGGAATTAATGTGTTAACAATTACATCACCAACATATTTTTTAAAATCACCATAAGTTTTATTTTCAAATTCTTTTTCTATTGTTTCACATGTTTTATTATCCAAAACACTTGCAATTGTCATTAAATTAGAAATACCTGGTTTGTTTTCTAAATCATATTTAACTATACATTCACTGTCGGTAGTAGCAGAATTTATTTTTTTTCTAATACTCTTTTCATCATCTGTTAATAAAATTATTGATTTTGGATTTTCGCTTGATTTACTCATTTTTTTAGTTGGGTCTACTAAATCCATTATTTTAGAACCTGTTGAGGCAATATATGGTTCTGGAATTTTAAAAGTATCTCCATAAGTTTTATTAAAATGTTGAGCAATATTTCTAGCTATTTCTAAATGTTGTTTTTGGTCTTGTCCAACAGGCACAAGATCTGTATCAAACGCTAAAATATCGGCCGCCATCAAAACTGGATAAGTAAATAATCCTGCATAAAAGTTGTTGTTTTTACTACTTTTATCTTTAAATTGGGTCATTCTTGATAATTCTCCAAACGAAGTATTACATTCTAAAAACCAAGATATATTAGCAATGTATTCGTTGTCTGATTGTAAATAAATTGTATTCTTTTTATAATCTATTCCACAAGCTAAATAAGTAGCGATTAAACATTTTATGTTTTCATGTAATTCTTTAGGGTCTTGTTTTACTGTTAAAGCATGCATATCAGCTATAAAAAGATATAAATTCAATCCTTCTTCTTGTAGTTTTACCATTTGTAAAATAGAGCCAATATAATTTCCAATAGTTAGTTTTCCAGATGGTTGTAGTCCTGTTAATATTTTTTTCATTTTTATCACCTGTAACTATTATACCATATGTTTATAAGAAAAAACATTTACTCTTCTTTAAAAGCAAATGTTTTTTGTTTACAATATTTTTGTAATGATGTAAGTATTAAATTATATAATTTTGAATCTATTATCAAAAATTCTTCTGTAGATAAATTTGGACTATAACTCAATTCATAATTATTTCCATATCTTATTTTTAAGTCTTCTTTAAATTCTTTACTTAAAATACCAATTACCTTATTTATATCGTCATTTGAATATTCTCTAAATTGTTCATATACAGTCAAATTACCTTTATATTGGTGATCATAAGATGTTAAGTGAAGATTATTCATAGTTACTTTTGTAAATCCGGCACCCATATGTCTTTGATATAATTTATATATTCCATTAAAATTGTTTCTAAGATTATATTTTTCTAAAATAAGTTTCATAATTTTATTATTAAATTCATCAAATTGGTCAATTGAAATATTATATTTTTTGCATACTTGTGATTTAGTTAATGCTTCTTTTTCTACATTAAATCCATAAAAATCTAAAATAACATTTTGACATAATTCGTTTTCTTCTTCTAGTAATAAATCTATAAATTTGCTATTGAAAATTTCGTGTTTTTTTAATAATCTAATGGTAAATTCTTTTGCAATAAATTCTTGCTTAGAATTAATAGATTCATTATTTATTCCTGATAATTTTCTTAGATTTGTATCGCTTATTTTTATTCTGTCTTGTTCATCTATTCTTATTATTTTTCTATCAAATAAAAAACTAATGAAATCTTTTTTTAATTTTGCAATATATTGAGGTGAATATTTTTTTGTCAATTTTTCATTTGATTTCATTAAATCTATAATATTTAATATTCTCTCTTTACTAAAATATATGAATAATGATTTAACTAAATCTCTTTCAACTGTTTTTTTATTAGCTATATCGTTTAAAAGTTCATCAAACAATTTATCATAATCGTATCTTCCATATATTAAATCATAATCTATATATGATTCAAATATTTCATTGTGTAAACTAGCTCTTAACTTTTCAATTGCTTTTTTAGTTATTTGCTCAATTCTAGCTCTTGTCAAACCAAACTTTTCACCAATTTCCGAATAAGTTTTTGCTGTTCCATTGAAACCATATCTATAAAATAAAATTTCTCTTTCAACATTGCTTAAACCAGAATTGTCTAGAAATTTATGAACCGATAATAATAACTCTCTTTGTTCAACGTCATCATATAAACAACTTTCATCTGGAATAAAGTCCTCTAACTCATCCCCACTTTCGATTTTTTTATTTAAACTAGTTATCCCTGATAAGGTTTGATAATAAATTGAAATTGTTTCAATTGTATAACCAGTTATTTTTGCTAATTCTTCTACAGTAGGTTCTTTACCATTTTTTATTTCATAATCAGTTATTGCTTTTTTTATTTTTCTATTGTAATCAAAACGATTTACCGGTAAACGTATAATTTTATCTTTATTATAAATTGCTCTTGTAATTGCTTGATTTATGTACCAATATGCAAATGTAGAAAAGTGGACATCTTTTTTATAATCAAATTTTTCAATAGCGCTTAATAAGCCAAGAATTCCTTCTTGAACCAAGTCAGTATAATCTAGTGATTTTGATATAAATCTTTTAGTTATTTTAGATACTAGTCTAATATTATGTTCAACAATAGTATTTCTTATTTCTAAATTAGTTTTATTACTTTCTTCATATTGTTTAAAGAGTTCTATTGTTTCTTCATGAGATAATAAAACAGATGTTTTCATTTCTAATTTATAAACATAGAAAGGATCGTTTAGATTAACTTCTTCTTCTTCACTCATTAAATATGCTTCTATTAAATTAGCCTCATTTTGGTCACTTATTTCTTTTTTTAATTTTTGTGATGGTTTAATTATATTTTCGAAAATTTCGTATTTTTCAACAAAAAAACGACATTCTTCTTCAGTTAAAATACAATTGTATTTATTTAAAAACAATAACAATAAATCTAATTTTTCTCTTTTAGATCTATTTTTTAATTCCAATGTTATTTCGATATAGTTTTCTATCAATTGTTTTCTATTACTAATAAAATACTCTTCAACTTTTTTTTCTAAAAAAGACTTTAATATATAACAGATTAAATCTGCGTCTATTATTTTATATTCGTTCATAATCGCTATAACAATTTCTTCTTCCTCAACTTTTTTCAAATCTAAAAATGAGTAGTTTTTAAATGTTTGTTTTATCTTTTCGTTCATAGTTATTCCCCGCTTTCTAGATATATTAACATTTTATATACATTAAATCAAACAAAAAAAGTAAAAATTATTACTTTTTAACTATTTTGTTTCTAAATCAAAAGTATATTTTAATCTTTTATCATTTGGTTTCTTTTTTGCTCGTTCTTTTTCTAATCTTTTTTTTATTAAATTATAAATAGTTTGATTTAACATTTCAAATTCTTCATCACTTAAAGTGGAATTACATCTTTTTTCATAGTCATTTCCGTATCTCAATTTTAATTCGTTAAAAAGTCTTTTTTCTAACAAATTAATTACATAATCTATATCTGATTTATTATATTCACTAAATTGTTCATATACTGTTTTATATTTATTTTTAATCGCTGTTCTTGATAATACTTTTTTTATTAAATTATATATCCTTTGATTTAATGCTTCAAAGTCTTCTTTTAAAGTTAAATATATTCCTTTATTATAGTCTTGTCCATATCTTAATTTCAGTTCTTCACCTACTTCTTTTTCTAATATACTAAGAGCATAGTCGATATCCGATTTATCATATTCACTAAATTGTTCATATACAGTCGGTAATTTTTCTTTTCTTTTCGTATATTTTTTTGTTTCTTCTTTTCCCTCAACACTTTTATGCTGTTGACTATACGAATTTCTTTGATAGAATAAATAACCTCTTTTAAAATCCATTGGTATTTTTTTTATTTTTATAAGTCTTTGCATTTTATGTTTTTTATAAAAAGCAAATCCTAAATCCGTTATATTATATCTACACTTTAATTTTTCTATTGATAAGCATTCTTTTCTTGAGTTCAATCCATAGTAGTCTAATAAGGCATTTTGACTGCTAGTAGGCTCTTTAGAACTTAAAATTATGTCTATAAACACATTTTGAATCCCACTATTTTTTTGTATCAAATCAAGTAAAAATCCGTCCAGTATAAACTGTTCTTTCTCTTTCAAATTTTCTGAACTTTCAGATTCATTATATCTTTCAAGACGATAGTGACTTAAAAAAATTTTATTATCTTTCATTTCTATAATTTTATTATGAAATAATAATTTTATTATTTTATCTTTTAAATCTTTATTTGATTTTGAATTATCATCCTCTTGATTTAATATTTTAATTAGATCCAAAGCTTCTTCTTTTTCGAATTCGTTAACTATAATGTTCGCTAAATAAAAGCCACTTGTAGGTATTTTAAATAATTGTGTTTTAATTTGTTTAAATACTTCGTTGCTATCATAATCAGTTTGCAATTCTTCTTTTGAAATGTAGGATTGAAATAATTCATTATAAGGATTATTTTGTAATTTTTTTAGTGCCATTGCCTCTATTTGTCTAATTCGTTCTCTAGTTACTCCATAAATTTCTCCAACTGCATCTAGTTTTAACTTTTCTCCATAAAATCCATATCGATAAAATATGACTTCTTTTTCTTGTTCACTTAAATTAGAAGCATTAATGAAGTCCAAAACATTAGCTAATAATTCTTTTTTTTCTAGATTTTTATGTGTCAATTCTTTTTCTGCTACGAATGATTCTAATTCAGAATTATTCTCACTTCCAACTATCTTGTTTAAACTCACTATTTCAGAAGTATTTTTAAAGTATTCTTCAATACTTTCTTTGGAAAAATTAGTTAATTCACACAATTCTTCGACTGTCGGTTGAACACCGCTTTCCTTTTCAAAATCAGTTATGCATTTACTTATCTTTCTATTTTTCACAAAAACATGAACTGGAACTCTAATTACTCTTGATTTATCATAAACAGCAAGATTTATTTTTTGTTTTATCCACCATGTAGCATATGTAGAAAATCTTATATCCTTTTTATAATCAAATTTATCTATTGCTATTAGCAATCCAATTGTGCCTTCTTGAATTAAATCTTGAAATTCTATCCCTCTTGTCCCAAATTTTTTTGCTATAGATACAACTAATTTTATATTGTGTTCGGCAATTTTATTTCGTATCTCTATATTAGTTTTTCCACTTTCTTCATATCGTTGGAATAATTTTTTTAATTGTTCATTTGTTAGTACAGGAATAAATTTCATTTCTTCTTTTAATAAAGAAAATGAATCCCCTGAATCTTTTTGATTATTTACTAATTCTTTTTCACTTGATAAAAAATATGCTTCAAATAATGTACTTTCATTTACATTAAATTGTTTATCACTTGAAACATCAGATGATAGCATCATTACTAATCTATTAAAATTTTGGTAATTAGTAATTAAAGATTGGCTTTCTTCTATTGTTAAAACCCAATTATTTTTATCGAGCATTAATAAAAAATCATCAAATTTAGTTTTATTTAAAGTTGAACTTGAGGAAAAATTAACTTTTATATATCCTTCAATAGAATTTATTTTTTCAAGTGATTTTTTTTCGAAAAATTCAATTAATAAATCAGTAGCGTCTTTAATATCAGTTATTTTATTTTTTTGCATTAAAGAAATAATTATCATATCTAATTCTTCATCTTTATAACCTAAATGCGAATAATTATTAATTACTTCTAATATATTTTTATTTATTATCATACACTACCTCGCTTTTCATGAATACATTAAACCTTATTTATTATAAAGTCAATGAAAAAAGAGTTGTTTTAAAACACTTTTTACTTTTTTTCTATTAAAGAAAGTGATACTTTCTCTTTTTCAATATTTATATCTTCAACATAGCAATCTACTATATCTCCAACACCGACAACTTCACTTGGGTGTTTGATAAATTTATTACATAATTTAGAAATGTGCGCTAAACCATCATTATGTAAACCAATATCAATAAATGCTCCAAAATCGACAACATTTCTTACTGTTCCTTGTAATTTCATTCCTAATGATAAATCTTTTATATCTAATACGTCACTTTTTAATAATGGCTTTTCCATTTCATCTCTTGGATCTCTATTAGGTTTTATTAAAGATTTTTTTATGTCTTCTAATGTATATTTATCAATATCTAAATTAATTTCTTTATTTTTTAATGCTTCTTTTATTTTTTCTGTACCAATATCGTTTATTGTTAAATTTAAATGATTTAATAAAGTCATTGTCATATCATAACTTTCTGGATGGATATCTGTTGAATCTAAGATATTATCTCCATCAACTATTCTTATAAATCCAATTGCTTGTTCAAATACTTTATCACTTAATAATTTTTTTATTTCTTTTCTAGATAATATTTTTCCTTTTTTATTTCTATAATCAATTATTTTTTCGATATTCTTTTTAGTAAGTCCAGAAACATATTTTAATAATGATGGCGATGCTGTGTTTATGTTTACACCTACACTGTTAACTGCTTTAGTTACAACAAAGTCTAATGATTCGCTTAATTTTTTATTAGAAACATCATGTTGATAAAGTCCTACACCTATACTTTCGGGATTTATTTTTACAAGTTCTGATAATGGATCTTGTAATCTTCTACCAATACTTATAGCACTTCTTTTTTCTACTGTTAAATCCGGGAATTCTTCTATTGCTAAAGGTGAGGCACTATAAACACTTGCTCCTGCTTCATTTACAATAATATATTGAACATTTTTATTTAATTCTTTTAAAACACTTGCAACAAATTGTTCACTTTCTCTTGATGCTGTTCCGTTACCTATTGCGATTATATCTACATTGTACTTATTAATTAGGCTTATAAGTGTCTTTTTAGACCCTTCTATGTCTAGTTTTGGCAAAGTAGGATAAATTACCGCAACTTCTAAATATTTGCCTGTAGCGTCCATTACAGCTAATTTACAACCTGTTCTAAATGCAGGGTCAAAACCTAATACTATTTTATCTTTCATTGGTGGTGTTAATAATAATTTTTCTAAATTTTTTCCAAAGTTATCAATTGCCGAATCTTCTGCTTTAGCTGTTAATTCAGTTCTTATTTCTCTTTGAATAGAAGGTTTTATTAATCTTTTATAAGCATCATTAATAGAGTCCATTATTATTTCTTTAACACTTGATTCTTTTGTTATAAGTTTATTTTCTAAATATTTTATTATTATTTGATTATCAACTTCAATATTGACATTTAATATTTTTAAATTTTCTCCTCTATTAAGCGCTAAAATACGATGTGGTTTTATTTGTTTTATTAATTCTTCATATGCATAATAGTTTTCAAAAATTTTCTTTTCATCTAAACTTCCTTTTTTGTATTTTGAAGTTATTGTTCCATATATATATGTATTTTGTCTTATATATTTACGGTAAGATGCATTGTCACTTATCATTTCTGCAATTATATATTTAGCTCCTTGAATACATTCATCAAAGTTTAAATCTTCTTTTACAAAAGGACTTACCATATCTTTTAATAAAGTATCAGGTTGTTTTAAGCAAAGAGCAGCTAAAGGTTCTAGACCTTGTTGTATTGCTTGTGTTGCTTTTGTTTTTTTCTTTTCTTTAAATGGGCGATATAAGTCTTCAACTTCTACTAATTTTTCACACATTAAAATTTGATTTTTTAATTCTTCTGTTAACAAGTCTTTTTCTTCAATTAGTCTTATAACATCTTCTTTTCTTTTCAAAAGATTTACTTGATATATATATACTTCATTTATTTGTCTTATAACTTCTTCATCTAAATTAGAAGTTGCTTCTTTTCTATAACGCGCTATAAAAGGAATAGTATTTCCTTCTTCTAGTAATTTTAATACAGCTGTTGTTTGTGAATTTTTTATATTTAGCATTTTTGAAATTTCATTTATTATATTATCGTTCATTTTTTTCCCTCATTTCTGATAAACTTGCTTTTTTGATAATTTTATTTCCAAATTTATCTTTTAAATTATCTACAACTTTATCTAAATCACTTTCTTTTGTTTCTATTTTTTCATCAAACAAACTTATTTGATAATTTATATTTTCTTTTAAATCATCTAACCTTACCCCTATTAATCTAATTGGTTCGTCAATTATCATTTCATTTAATATTATTTTGGTCGTTTTGTATATTTCATTTGTTTGATTAGTAGCATTTTTTAGTTTTATTTGATGGCTCTTTCTTCTGAATTTGTTATCTTTTAATGTAACGACAACGACATTTGCATATTTGTTGCTTTTTCTAAGTCTTAGTGCGACTAATTCACTTAATTGTAATAAATAGTGATTTAATTCTTCTTTTTCTTTTATATCATGGTCTAAGGTTATTTCATTTCCTATTCCTTTTAAGTCATGATTAGTTGAATCCACTATAGAATCATCTATTCCATTGGCTTTTTTTATCATTTCTAAGGCGTTGTTTTTAAATATACTTTTTAAATCATATGGATTAGAAGTCGCTAAATGTTTTACTTTTAAAATATTCTTTTCTTTTAATTTTTCAGCTGTTTTTTTTCCTACACCAAATAAGTCACCTATATCTAAATCAAACATTTTATTTTCTATTTCATTTTTATAAAGTGTATGTATTTTATTTGGCTTAGAAAAATCAGATGCCATTTTAGCACATAATTTGTTATTAGCGATTCCTATGTTAACAGTGAAACCTAACGTGTCAAAAATTTCTTTTTGTATTTTTTTTGCAAATAAAAATTGATCTCCATATATTTTTTTTACTGGTGTATAATCAACAAAACATTCATCTATACTAACTTGTTCAACGTCTGGAGTATATTTTTTTATTAGGTCTATGAATTGTTTAGACATTGTTTCATATAATTTATAATCACTTTTATAGCATTTTAATACCCGGCATTTTTTTGTTGCATTATAAATTGTTTCAGCTGTCTTTATTCCCATTTTTTTTGCTGGTATTGATGCGGCTAAAACTATACCGGCTCTTTTTTCTGGATCACCACATATTATGGCATACGAGTTTCTAATATCATATTTGTATCCTTTGTTTATTAAATCACAAGCAGTCCAAGATAGAAAAGCACTATTAACATCGATGTGAAATATTATTCTATCCATTTTTACCTCCTAATTAAAAAAGAGTATTACTCTTATATAAAACTAATTATAAAAGATAATATTACTCCTGATAAAAAGGCTAATAAAATATCTTTTTTTTCTTTTTCTTTTTTTAAATATGGAATAAATTTTTCCAATGCAACGAAGGTAAATAATCCAGCACTTATTCCGTTTAATATACCTAAATTATAGTTTATTAAAAATGATTGTAATGTTATTTTTAATATAGCTCCTAACACAGTTGACGAAGCTATTAAAGAAGTTATTATTATTGTTTTTTTATTGTCTTTTATAATTTTATTTACAATTATTGAAATAATAGCAATAAAGGGAATTGTATAAATTATTAAATTTATATTTATACCAGAAGTTATTGATTTAATAAAATTTTTATAAATATCAATTCCTTCTATTGTGTTATAAAAAACTAATGTTATTGTAGATACTAAAGCTATCTCGCTTATTTCTTTATAAGATTTTTTTACTTTTATTTTTATCATGTTTGTTAATAATTTCAAAGAATAATATCCTAATAGAAATGATGATGCTACAACAATATAGTTAAATGGTGATGATTTTGATTTACCTATAAGTGTTGCTGCTTCTGGTATTATTAAATCTAATACAATAAATAAAATTATCCCTAATTGTAGCGCAATAAATATAGATAATAATTTCTTATTTTCATATTTCAAAACTAAATAAGAAACTAGTCCTAATATTAATCCTGCTATGAATGTTAATAATAATGCTTGTATGTTCAAATTAATCACCTCTTATTTAAATGTTTCGTTATAGTAATGGTCTTCTGCTAATTCTAGCGAAATTTGATCTAGGATTTCGTAGTCTTCTTCTTCTAATCCGTTATCGTTTAACAGATTATTTATTTGAAATATTAATCCGTTTTTATCATATAAGCGATGATCAATTCCAAAATATTGTAATTTTTTTAAATGTTCATCTTTTATAAACAAATCATTTTTAGTTTTAAAATCACTCATCGATACTCTCCTCAACTGTACTCTCTTCCACTGTAAATGTAATTGTATTATTTAATAAATCATATATATATCCGGATACGTTACTTTGTGTTGCAATTATAGAATCATCATTGTAATCCCCTTCAAATATAACTTCAAAACTATATTGACTATAAGTTTTAAACCAGTTTTCTGTAAATGAAACAGTTTCGCCAATAAACGTAGGTATAGAACATGAACTATTTTCACTGTTTTCCTCATCCATACAATTTAATGGTTGTGTGACAGTACTTTCTTTTACAATAGTTAAAGTTATGCCTTTTGTTTTATCTATCGCATCTAAATCCATTTTAGCATTTAATGATTGTGAATGTACAGTCCCTACGCTTTGATTTGATAAAGATTCTTCTATATATTCTATTGTTAAGGATATATTGTATTTATTTGTATAGTATAGTGCTTCTGATTCAGTATATCCGGTAAAGTCCGGTAATAATACAATTGGAGTTTCGTTGTAATATCCATCCCCTATTATTGTTTCTTCATAAGGAACTTCAGCATTAAAGGAAAATGTTTTTATTTCTTCTTCTTCTACTAATCCTAAATTATAATTCATTGCATAAGCAACATCATTTACACTTCCACTATAAGTTACAAAATTATATAGTGTTAATTGTGTTCCTTGGCTATTGTATGAACTAAAGTCATAAATCATGGCGTCTATTCCTGATAAGGTTAATCTATTTATAGTTATAATTTCATCAATTGGTGCATCACTGCTGGCAGCTAGTACATCCATTCCTATTTCGTATAAAGAGAATATTTCAGATGTTTGTAAATTTGTCTCCATACTTATTGTTAAAACGTCTAATAATTCTTGCAATTGTGATAAGCTTTTTATTGTTTTTGCTTTTTCTAATAATGCTTCTATTATAAGTTGTTGATTATCTCCACGTATAAAATCATTACTTACATAATCTGTCCATTCACTGCTACAGTATTCTGGATTAGCATGCCTATTTCTAGCAAGTGCTAAAGTTTGCTCCCCATCTAATAGTTGAAGTCCTTCTTCTACATATACTGTGTTTACGCCAAATAGTCTATCACTATTTTGTTCACAGAAACTATAAGGAACTTCTACTTCAATGCCACCTAAGGAGTCAACTAAATTTACTACTCCTTTAAAATTAATTTTTACATAGTAATCTATTTCAATTCCAGTAAAGTTAGTAATTGTATCCATCATACAATCTTCACCGTACCAAGCAGCATGTGTTATTTTATTACTTCTTTCTCCGGCAAAACAAGCAATTGGAACATATGTATCACGAGGTATGCTAAGCATTGTTACTGATAAGGTATTTGGATTTACAGTAAGTAATATAAGTGCATCTCCATTAAATGTTGCTTCACTTATATTTTCTGTTTCTGAATCAACACCCATTAACAATATTGTAAATGGTTCAGTTAATGATGTTGCTTCTGCTAATTCAGTTACTACGGTTTCTTCTTTTGTTAATATTGTTTTTGTTTCTATGTTTAAATTTTCATAATTATCTAGAGAACTAAACATTATGGCATAGTTAGTTGGTAAAAACGCTAATTGGATTTCATTATTATAAAGTGCTTCTAGGATTGATATATAACTATCATAATATCTAATGTTATTTTCATCGATATCGTTTTCTGATATCATTTCTTTTCCGATTTGATATCCTTCTATACTTTCTTCGTCACTTAATATTCCAATTTTATCTGAAGATAAATCATATTCGTAATCTATTAAACTTATCAAACTTGTAGAATAAGTTTTTTCTGTTACTGTTAGACTATCTAATTTGTTATATGCGATTACTACATTATATGTTATGTATCCCATTAATAAATTATATATTATGTAAAATACAATTAATAACAATATTTTTGTTTTTTTCCCACTTGCTACTTTTCTCAATGAGAAAAATAGTAAAAGAATTAGAAATACTACAATAAATCCAATGACTGCATATCTTAAAAGATTAGCTACTCCTACAAATTTTAAGATGATTGATATTAAATATCCATTAATTACTAAAGAAGCAATGAACAATAATAATATCAAAATCAACCAGATTTTATTTTTTTTTAATTGATGAAAAAATTTCATTTAAAAACCTCCAGCTATTATCTAATTATAAACTATTTTTGTATTAAATTCAATCAAAGGGATATTTATTTTATTTAATTTTCATATAATTTTGAAACTTCTCTTTATAAATACATATAATATAATGAAAAAAGTATTGATATGTTTATTATTATTTGTTATAATTGTTTTGTTATGGAGCTATAGCCAAGTGGTAAGGCGTGGGACTGCAACTCCCTGATCGTTGGTTCAAATCCGACTAGCTCCTCCATAAGAATATAAGCAAACTTTTAAAGTTTGTTTTTTATTTGCTATATTGATAAATTAGTTTACACAAAAACCAATCAAAAGATTGGCTTTTTTATATTTCGATATTATCAAATAAATTGTATAAATTAAATCCCAATAGATCATCAAAGTATTGTTTCAGCTTATAACTTTCTTTTACATGATATAATGTATTTTCAAATATACCTTTTCTTAACATTAGTTCTATTAATCTTTTATCTAAAGTCAAAATTTTAGTTGTGCTCATTAAATCTGAAATATTTATAATTTTTTCATAAATTGTATATTTATGATTTTTTATAAAGTTAGTTCTAAACTCTATATCCTTAGGAATCTCACCTGCAATACAAAAATAATCATTATTTAAATATGAATGTGTTAAGCAGATATTTGCATAATCTTCTTTATAACCAATTTTCTTTAAAAATTCATACCCACATATCGAATGTTCTTTTGTTATGTCTATTAGTTTTCCTATGTCATGTATATAACCTAAAGTTTTTACTTTATCAATATCTAAATTAAGAGCATCAGCTATTTTACTGGCACAGTTAGCAACACATATACTATGATTAATTATTTGTTCATTTTCCTTTGTTTTATACTTTTCAATTAATAATAAAGCTTCTTCGCTAGTTAAATCCATTATAATCTCCTTTTAAAATTTATAATTTAGTTTATTTATTTCCTCTTTTACATAGTCTAAATCTTGCAAATAAGTAATTCCTAACCACTTACTAGAAGTTTTTATTACATTAAAATACAATTTTTTTTCTAACATTCCTTTGATAACGTCAGTAATTAAATATTCACATGTTTCATAATTAGTTTGTTCTTTAAAAAACTTTTCTATGTCTGTTTTTAAATAATCAAAAACATTTACATTAAACCCTATCATATTCATTGATACTAAATTATTTTCTTTTATAATTCTATTATTAGTTTTATCTAAATTGCATGCATATAATGAATCTTTTTTATATTCAAGAATAGATTCTGTAATGTCTGTTAATAAACCGTTTTTTTCATTAACTAAGCCTCTTTTTACGCTTCCGGTTTTAGTCATTGTTTTACTTGCCTCATATGCAATGATAACATTATCTTCTAAATTTTTTGCTAAAAGAACAAATGCTTCTTCACCATAAAAATCATCAGCATTTATTATTGCAAAGTTTTCATCTATTACATCTTTTGCACATAATATAGCATGTGCAGTTCCATATGGTTTTTCTCTAGTAGTTTGTTTTAATATATTATCTGGAATATATTGATTACCTTGAAAAACATATTCGATTTTTACTTTGTTTTCAAATCTTTTACCTATTGTTTGTTTAAAAATTTCTTCATTTTCTTCTTTTATTAAAAATACTATTTTATCAAAACCTGCTTTAATTGCGTCATGAATTGAATAATCTATTATAAATTCATCGTTCTTACCTACAGGTTGTATTTGTTTTAATCCACCAAAACGGCTACCTAATCCAGCTGCTAATATTAATAAAGTCATAAATTTCCTCCTAATTAATAAATCTACTTATTTTTTCAACATCTAATCTTTTGGGGATTTGTAAATCACTTTCTTTATACCCATAAACGATTAATGCGGCTATAGTTTCATTATCTTCTATTTTGATTATTTTTTTTATTTCTTCACTGTCAAATATTCCAAAAATACATGTTCCAATATTATAATTGTGGGCAGCTAAACAAAAATTTTGACAAGCAATTGCACTATCAAACATTTCCCATTCACTTGCATTATCTATTTTAATATCTTTATACCTACCACTTACACCATTAACATACGTTAGTACTAGTAAACCAGGGGCTTTGCTTAAAGTTCTTTGATTAAAAGAAAATTCCCTTAATGCATTATTAGTGATTTTCTCTATTATTTCCTTATTATCAATAAATGTATATCTTGCTATTTGCCCATTACACCATGATGGTGAGTATCTTGATACATCTACTATTTGTTCTAAAATATCTTTTGAAACCTTTTCTTGTTTAAATTTTCTTATACTTCTTCTTGTTTTAATTGCTTCTATTACTTCCATAATTCACCTCTATTATAATTATATCTTAATTTATGCAAAATAAAAAGAAACTATTTTTAGTTTCTCATAAATATTAATTATCTTTTTTTGCTTTTAAATCACGGAATTTTTTTTGATTAGAAGTATTTCCTATTGGACTCATTAAAAAGTCATAAAGCAATTCATCTATATTTATAATGTCAGCTGTACAAGTTATTGCTTCATTTAAAAATTTAAACAGACTGTCAAAGTCATAATCTATTAATCTATTTTCATATATTAATATGTTAAATTTAAATAAGCTTCCGCATAATTTAGTATGAACCTTTTTGTAATAATTAGTTGCATTTGTTGTTTTTGGAGAATTAATAGCTGTTTCTAAATCAAATAATGTTTCATCAAAATTTTGTTGTAAATCTTTTTTTATAACCTTATTTAATAAATGTGAGGCTAGAAAATCTTGTTCATCTGATAATAAAACTTGTAAATTACTTGATGAATTTTCACTAACATTTTTTGTATATGCAGATAAATTACTCACGCACATATTTGTAACGGAATTAATTTTTTCTTCAGCATATTTTAAACATTGCATTGTTTTTGCATTTTTGTTAATTGAAATTCCAACATTTTCTTTCGTAATAAAATTAAATTCAATACCTTCTTTCATTAAATTTATT
>JAWXUI010000020.1:0-17934 GCA_044432805.1 Mycoplasmatota bacterium
GAAGTAATCTTGTAAAAGAAATCAGTTATATATTGATGACTGAGATAAAAGATCCAAATGTAAAGTTTGTAACAGTTACAGATTGTAGAGTAACTAGTGATTTAAGCTTTGCTAAAGTATATGTTACATGTTTAAAAGATGAAAAAAAAGATGAAACACTAAAAGCTTTAAAAAATGCAAGTTCTTATATAAGGAGATTGCTACATGATAGAGTTGATTTAAGGCATATCCCACAATTAACATTTCTTTATGATGAATCAATTGAATATGGTAAAAAGATTGAAGAAATTATAGATGAAATAAACAATTGATAAATAAAAAAATTTATGATATTATTTTATTAATTAGCAATGATAAATAAAGAAGTAAAATGTATTTTTAGAAACCAGAAAGTAAACGGTGATGAAAGTTTACCAAATAAATATATTTGAATTACATATTTTGAGCTAAACCGTTTAACTTGCGTTAAAAGTATAAGTGCATAATAACATTATGAAGTAAGGTGGAACCGCTATTTTTTAGTCCTTACATTTCATGGTGTTTTTTTATAAGGAGGAAATATATGAACTTTTTTGAAGAATTAAAATGGAGAGGATTAGTTAATGATATAACAAGTCCAGAATTAATAGAAAAAATAAACGAAGGTGGTTTAAAATTTTATATAGGAGTTGATCCAACAGGAGATTCAATGCATATTGGACATTACTCAAGTGTAATTGCCACTACAAAAAGACTATTAGATAAAGGTCACCAACCAATCATACTAGTAGGTGGAGGAACAGGATTAATAGGAGATCCAAAACCAAACGTTGAAAGACCAATGATTACCAAAGAACAAGTAAAACACAATATTGATAACATAAAAAAACAAATTGAAACAATATTAAAAACAGACGTAGTTATAGAAAATAATGCATCATGGTTACTTGGAATTGACGCAATTGATTATTTAAGAGATTATGGTAAATATTTCAATATCAATTATATGTTAGCCAAAGACACTGTTAAAAGAAGATTAGATATAGGAATTACCTATACAGAATTTTCATACATGATTTTACAATCAATTGACTTTTTAAAACTTTATGAACGTCAAGGAGTAACATTACAAATAGGTGGACAAGATCAATGGGGTAATATAACTTCAGGTTTGGAACTGATTAGAAAAATACATGGTAATATTGACTGCTATGGTTTAACAATGCCTTTAATAACAAGAGCAGATGGATCAAAATTTGGTAAATCTGAATCAGGAGAAGCACTATGGCTAGATATAAATAAAACATCAAGCTATGAAATGTTTCAATACTTTATCAACACTGAAGATTCAAAAGTAATTGAATATATTAAAAAACTTACCTTTTTAAGTGTATTGGAAATAAAAGAGATAGAAAAACAACACTTAGAAAAACCAGAATTACGTTTAGCGCAAAAAACTCTAGCTAAAGAAATAATTACTTTCTTACATGGACAAAAAGAATTTAATAAAGCACAAAAAATAAGTGAAGTTTTATTTAGTGGAGAAATTTTTAAATTATCATATGAAGAAATATTAGAAGCATTTAAAAATATGGATGTTAAAAATACTAATTCGGATACAATTATAAACTTTTTAGTTGATAATAAAGTGACTTCTTCTAAAAGAGAAGCAAGAGAATTTGTAAAAGCAGGATCTATTTATATTAATGGTCAAAAAATAATAGATGAAAACTATGAAATTAATAGTGAAAATGCTATAAATAATAATCTAATTGTTTTAAGAAGAGGTAAAAAAAGATATTACATATTTAAATTAGACAAGTAATTGTCTTTTTTTTATTAGTCTTTAATTTTATTTGACTTATTTTTTAGTGTGTGTAATAATTATAATGTAGACAATATATGCCTAGCATATTTTATAGGAAGGTGATTTAAACAAGTGGGAGATTAATTGTCATTCAATAAAAATTCAAATGAATAAGGAAAGAGGAAGAAATTATGGTAATGAAAAAATTTATTAACAAACCAGAAAATATAACAAGTGAATTATTAGAAGGATTAGCATTAGTGCATGATGATGTATTAGAAGTACAACCAAATAACTTAGTTGTATCTAAATTTTTAAAAGATGCAAATCGTGTTACAGTAGTAACTTTTGGTGGTTCTGGACATGAACCAGCTCTTGAAGGATTTGTTGGAGATGGTATGGTAGACGTCGCTGTTTGTGGTGACATATTTGCTGCACCTGGACCACAACCTGTTATTGATGCAATTAAATTAGCAGATAAAGGACATGGAGTATTACTAGTAGTATTAAATCATGCTGGAGATATGTTAACTGGAAATTTAGTTATGAAAGAATGTAACAAATTAGGAATTAAAGTTGCAAAAATAGTAACTCAAGAAGATATTATGACTGCACCACGTGAAGACGCTGGAAATCGTCGTGGATTTGTTGGTTGCTGCCCATTATATAAAATAGCTGGTGGAGCTGCTAAACAAGGAAAAACTTTAGAAGAAGTTGCAGAAATGGCACAATATTTTGCTGATAACATGGCTGCTATTTCAATCACATCTAGAACTTGTACACATCCAGCAAATGGAGCTGCATTAGGTGAATTAGCTGATAACATGATTGGTATAGGTATGGGTCAACATGGTGAAGGTGGCGGATATCAAATCGAATTATGTACTGCTGATGAAGTAATCGCAATCGCTGCTGAAAAATTAATCGAAGATTTAAGTTTAAAAGCAGGAGAAGAATTAATGGTAGTACTTGATGGAATTGGTGCTATGACAGTTATGGAACAATTAATTTGCTATAGAGCTACTGCAGCATATTTAGAAAGCAAAGGAATTAAAATAGTTGCTAAATGGGTTGATGAAATATTAACTGTACAAGAAGCAGCAGGATTCCAATTATTCTTCGCACGTATGACTCCTGAAATGGTATCATATTGGGATGAATCATGTAAAACAGCATATTTAAAAAAATAGGAGGATAGAATGGCAGATAATATAGGAAATAAAGCGGCAAAAAATTATTATGAAGATATTCCATTTGTAAAACAAGACTTTATTGTTAAAGGTATGGATAATGTAGATTGGGGAATGAAAAATAGACTCTCTAAAATATTTAATCCAAAAGACGGAAGAACAGTAATGTTAGCATTTGACCATGGATATATTATGGGTTCAACAGCAGGACTAGAAAGATTAGATGTAATCTTACCTGACTTAGTTGAAGAAGTTGACTGCTTAATGGGTACTCGTGGGGCCTTTAGATCTTGCGTAGCGCCTACTAGTAACAAAGGAATAGCATTACGCTGTTCAGCAGGTGCTAGTGTTTTAGAAGATGATATGTCACACGAAATTATTGGTGTGGATATTGATGATGCAATTCGTATGGATGCTAGTTGTTTAGCAATCCAAACTTATGTAGGTGCAGAAGGACAAAGAGAAACACTAGACAATTTATGTAAAACAGTAAATTTAGGGAATCGTTATGGAATTCCAACACTAGGGGTAGTTGGTGTAGGTAAAGACATGGAAAGAACAACTCGTTTTTATCTTTTAGCTACTCGTATGTTAGCAGAACTAGGAGCAAGCATTATAAAAACTTACTATTGTGAAGACTTTGAAAAAGTTGTTGCAGCATGTCCAGTTCCAATCGTTGTTGCTGGTGGTAAAAAACTTCCAGAAGACGAAGCATTAACACTAGTTTATAAAGCAATTCAAGGTGGAGCAGTTGGAGTTGATATGGGAAGAAATATTTTCCAAGCAGAAAACCCAAAAGCTATGGCAAGATGTATTAGTAAAATAGTTCATGAAAACTTAACAGATGTTGAAGCTTATGAATTATATAAAAAATTAAAAGTAGAATTATAATAAGGAGAATTAGGGTATGAAAGTAATAAAATATTTAGGTGGGCCTGTAATTATTGCAGCGCTTGCAATGTTATGTCAAATATTTGATCAAAAATTTGGAGCTAATATAGGTGATTTTTTAGGAAACACTAGTCTAGTATCAGGTGCATGGATTGCATTTATTGGATGGGCTTGTTATTTCTTAGCTGGATGCGATTTAAAAGGCGGAGGAAAAGTGTTATTTTCAACAATTTTAGCCGTAATTGCATCAACAGTTATTATTTATTTTGGAGCAAATGTATTTACAGACTTAGGTTTCTGGGCATTCCCAGTATCTGTATTTGTATTTGTAATACCAACAATTTGTACAGAAAAAATAAAAATAAATATTTTACCAGTTTTATTTATTACAGCAGGAGTATTCTTCTCGTTACCAAAAGAAGTAACAGTAGACGGATTATTACTAGCTGGTGTTTATGAATTTATCTTTATTTTATTAGGATGTGTTCTAGGATATTTAACAATATTAATTCGTGGAGCATACGACAAAAAATTTAATAGTTAATAAGAAGGAGAATTGATTATGTTTAAAAAATATATACATATTGGAGTACCACATACTGAACCTATGGAAGGTGAAGTTTGGGTAGAAGATATGAAATTATGGATGATAGATCCAGCTACAAATGAATTTGGATACGAATTCTTAAGATTTAGAGAAGATACTTGGTTTTGTGAAGAAGTTAAAACTTTAGTACACGTTGCTGTTGAAGTATCTAGTATTGATGAAACTTTCAAAACTTGCCAAAAAATTCTACATGATAAAATAGTTGTAAATGAAAACTTAACTATAGCTTTCGTTATGAAAGACGGAGTTTGTTTAGAACTAATGGAAATGAAATAATAAGAAAAGCAATTGTTAAATCAATTGCTTTTTTTTATAAAAAAAAGAAGTATTAAACTTCTTATCTGTTGTAGAATTCTACGATTAATGATTCATTAATTTCTTTGTTTAATTCGCTTCTTTCAGGTAATCTTACATAAGTACCAGCAGTTTTAGCTTCATCATAAGTAACAAATTCAACACGATTAGTTCTTGCAGCTAAAGCTTCTCCAACAACTTTTAAGTCATTTTCTTTAACTGTAATAACATCACCAGGTAAAGCTCTGTATGATGGAATATCAACTTTTTTACCATTAACAAGAATATGTCCGTGGTTAACTAATTGACGAGCACCTTTTCTTGTTGATGAAAAACCGATTCTATAAACGATGTTATCTAAACGACTTTCAAGTAATTTTAAGAAGTTTTCTCCTAAAACACCTTTTAATTTGCTAGCTTCATCAAAAGTTTTTCTGAATTGTTTTTCACTAACTCCGTACATAAATCTAACTTTTTGTTTTTCTTGTAATTGAATACCGTAGTTAGATAATTTCTTTTGACGACCTTTCCCGTGTTGACCTGGAATATAAGGTCTTTTTGCTAATTCTTCACCAGTTTCTAATACAGAAAATCCTAATCTTCTAGATTTTCTATAAGTTGGTCCTAAATATCTTGACATAATTGCCTCCTTCTTTCAAATACAATCATGAGTATGTTTTCCGTTTAATATGATGTAGTATATTAATATATTCGCTTAGCAGCTAAGTTAATAATAACCCCTATAGGAAATATACATAAATTAAATTAAAACAATGCTGCTTATAAGTGCATTTGCCTTACAATTATATTATAAATTAACCTCATTAGTCAAGGAAAAACAAGGACTTAATAAAAAAAATGAAATTTTAGTGAAAAAAGTATCTAAAAATGTTGAATTTTATGTTAAAATTATTATAGTAAGGAGTGAAATAATGACTAATCCTTTTATTGTGATTGTAACGTTTTGTTTTATTGCCTTTATTTTGATAGTATTGACTATCCATTTGATGAGACAAAAAAGAAACGATAAATATAAAAAATTATTAGATAAATTAGAAATAGAAAGAAATATAATTAATTCGACACCAATAAGTCCTGAGTTATCAAAAATAGAAGCATTTTTAAATAATGAAAAATTAAATTTAATGTTTTTAGACTGGAAAGATAGATTAGATATAATAAAAAATACACAAATACCGAAATTAACAGATATGATAATAGAAGCAGATTTTTCTTTATCTCAAAATGATTATAAATCAACATTATGTAAAGTAGCGCGTTTAGAAATGGAAATTTACAAAGTAAGAACTAATGCTCAATTTTTACTTAATGAAATAAAAGAAATAACATCATCAGAAGAAAAAAGTAGAATAATAATAACAAAATTAAAAACTGAATTTAGGGAAATATATCATGAATTTGAATCTAAAAAAATTGAATTCGGGGAAGTAGAAGAATCAGTTAAATTACAATTAGAGAATGTTTCGAGAAGATTTGAACAATTTGAAGATGCTGTTGACAGTAACGATTATACTGAATTAAATGGAATAATTAAATCAATTGTTGAAATGTTAGAACATTTGAAAATAGTTATTAGAGATGTGCCTGTTATTATTTTAATGTCTTATAATATTTTACCAAATAAAATAAAAGAATTAGAAAAAATGTATCATGTAATGCTTCGTGCATCATTTCCACTAGACTTTTTAAATATTGAAGAAAATATATTAGAATCAAATAAAAAAATAATTGACATTTTATCAAGGACTAAAGTATTAAACCTAGAAGATTGTATTTTCGAATTAAAAGTATTATCTGAGTATTTTGATACATTATTTTCAGATTTAGAAAAAGAAAAGTTAAATAGAAATAGATATGAAGAATTAGATAATGCGTTAAAGAAAAAATTAGGAAAGTTAAATAATTTAATAGATGAAATTTTTTCACAAATAAATGAAATAAAAAGTATTTATAATTTATCTAATGATGATATTGATTTGTTGAACTTAGTATACAAAGAATTAAAAGCATTAAATAATGATTATAAAACATTAGTAACACATACTAGCAATCACGCATTTGCGTATTCACATTTATTAAAGGAAATGGAAAATTTAACAACGACATTGTCAAAAACAGAAGAAAATTTGGATATCTCTTTAAACTCAATTGGAAGTATGAGGGATGATGAAGTGCGTGCACGCAAGCAATTAGAAGAAATAAAATCTATATTGAGAGAATCAAAAAGAAAAATGTTAGATTTTAACTTCCCAGAAATTCCAAATAATTATAATGTTCAATTGAAAGAAGCACAAGAAGCTATAAAAGAAATAGTGGTGGAATTAGAAAAAAGACCGATTACGATTAATGTTTTGAATACTAGAGTTGATACAGCTAGAGATTTAGTTTTTAAATTGTTTTCTAGGACAAAGGATTTAGTAAAATGTGCCAAATTGGCCGAGATGGCAATTGTATATGGAAATAGGTATAGATCTGATGATGATGAAATAAATTCGAATTTAAATGTAAGTGAATCTTTATTTTTTAAAGGCGAATATCAAAAATCATTAGAAATGTCGACTAATACATTAAGTAAAATAAATTCTAATGTGTTAAAAAAATTAAACGAACTTTACCCAGAGTAAGGTTTTTTTCATAAAAAAAATGCATTAAGCTGCATTTCCTTCTCTAGAATCCATCATTAAGACATATTGTTTTTGAGGAGCTAAGCCTTTTGTTTGCTCTTTATGTCTGTCGCTTATTATTTGCAATAAAGCATCATTATTATAATTAAATTTTTCATCTCTAGAATTAATTAAGTCTAATATATCTTCTGGAGAATATCCATCAGTAATATATTCGTCAATAATATGGTCTAATTGTTCGTCGCTTTGAAATTGTGTTGTTTCAAAGTCACCATTACTATTTTCAACATTTTTTTGTTCTTCAATATAATAAAGTTGATAAATACCATCTTTTTCTTCTATTCGAACCATATAATCTTCTTCGCCTTCTGTTTTAACAACATATATATTACTTTCGATAGAAGCTTCTACAATAGAAGTTGGAAAATTAGATTTTACGAAGTTTAATTTCACTTCTTCTTCTTCATTTAATAATTCAGTTTTTACTGAATCGCTATCTTGTAATTTAACATCCACAAAAACTTTTTCTAAATCATTAAATATATCAGCGGCAGTTAAATCTTCTTTATTACCTAAACGTTCTACCATTAAATTAAATAATTCATCAGCACTATAATTACTACTATTTTCTAAAATTTTATTAGTGCCATCTGATAATGTTATTTTAATATATTTTGTTCCTTCATTATCGAATTCTGAAATTGACTCAAGGTCTATTTTCTTTCTTATTTCTTTTTTTATTATTGAATTAATTCCATGACTTTTTAAAAAATTTTGCATTTGATCAAAATCATTTGAATAGTAGGCTTTTCCAAAATTAGTATAATTTTCTTCTAAAGAAGAGTCTAATAATGTTTTTATTAATTCACTTAAAACATCGCTATCTAGATTTATTCCAATACGACCTAAATCATTTGCTAAATTAATAATATTTCGCTTTATAATAAATTCTGGTATAGTATTTTTCATTTAATATCACCTATAGTAATATTAACATAAATTAGCAAAAAATCAAAACAAAATATTCAAAATATAACAAGTTTACAATTTTATTTTAATATAGTAAAATGTAATTCTAGAGGGGGTAAAAAAATGAATAGAAAAGGATTTGCACTTTCTTCGATATTATATGGAATATTAGTGTTAGCGTTAGCACTTATGATAGGAAGTTTAAGCTCGTTAGCAAATCAAAAATATAGATTTGAGCAATTGATGCAAGATGTTTATGATACATTAGTTTTAGGTGGGTCAGGAAATACTGACACTGATGAAGAAATAGTTTATTCTGAATGGGTTTTGATAGATGAATTGGAATCATTTGGATTTTCTACTACAGATGAACTTATTTTAACAAAAGAACAATATCACCCAATTATAAGTTTCGATGTCAGTGATGATCCAGAAAATCCAATGAAAACATCGTATACATGTTCTAGCCGAGGATCGTGTTCTTATAGTTCGTGTACAACACCGGTTTATTTTGATGCAGTATATTTAGACGCTATGATAACTACAATGCAATTTAAAAATACATATGCAAGTAACTCATCGTCTATATCGGCAACATTTCAAGCACAAAAAGAAGATGGAACATGGGTTACATTAAGTTCTAAATCAGGAACACGAGGAACTTATAGCAGCGCTACATTAACTTTAAATACATTAACAAGCTCATTATTATCAGAAAAATATCAAGGATTAAAATTATGCTGGTCGATGAGTGATCAAAATGAACTTTATTTTAGTTCAACTGTAACACAATATTCAACTGCGCTAGAAAGTGAATGGTCAGATTGTGATGGAGAATGTCCTGATAATAGTGAAATAAGAGAAATGTATAAATATCCGATAATTTCGTGATTAACATATGAATTTGAATATACTGGAAATTATCAAAAATTTACAGTTCTAAAGTCAGGCTATTATGAATTAGAAGCTTGGGGTGCTCAAGGAGGAACATATTCATCTTATGTAGGAGGAAGTGCCGGTGGTTTAACGGGTTATAAAGCAACAACAAGTGCTTCATCATGGGCATCTTCAACTTACGATGCAACTGGAGGAACCCAAATATCTCCAGGGATAAGTTACCAAACAACAAGAACAGGGGCGTTTGGATATGCTATTCAGTCTTACACTAGTGGATGGGGCGGTGGAGGCGGCTCTGGATACTATGGAGGATCAAATGGATATGGTAGAACAGGTGTCGGAGGTTCATCATATATATCTGGACATACTGAATGCGTGGCAATAACCTCTGAAATAGATAAAACAGCTTTATCAGGATGCACCACAGGAACGACTAATAATGAATGTTCAATATATTATAGCAATAAAATTTTTGATAATACTGTAATGATTGATGGACTTGGATATATTTGGACTAATGAAATTGATGGGAAAATTAATATGCCAACAACTGATGGAACTGCATTAATGACAGGCAACACAGAAAAAGGATATGCAAAAATAACATATTTAGGAGACAATTTTTAATTGTCTTTTTTTTTATAAAATCTCTAATTTACAATTTATAAAATTTATAGTATTATTAAAATAATAGAGGTGACTTATGAAAAAGAATAAGGGGTTTGCATTATCAAGTATATTATATGGTATTCTCATACTCGCTCTTGCTCTTATGGTGGGAACACTAGGCGCTTTAGCTAATGAAAAATATAGATTTGACCAATTAATGAAAGAAATTTATGCTACTTTAGTTCTAGATGAACAAGAAGAAACATATTCACCATGGGAATATTATTATACTGGAGATTATCAAACATTTGTTGCGCCAGCAAGTGCTTATTATCAATTTGAAGCATGGGGATCTCAAGGTGGAGACGGGTATTCAACTTATATTAATACGGGATATGGAACAGGCGGATACGGAGCATATACAGCGGGTAATATATATTTAGAAAAAGGCGATATAATATACGTTTATGTAGGAGAAACAGGAACAGATGCATTAACAACGAAGCAAACATCAACACTAATATCCGGTTCTTATAATGGTGGTGGAGGATCTGCGTATAGAGATAATGGAAACACTTACGCTCATAATGCAGGAACTGGAGGAGGAGCCACTGATTTTAGATTAGTAGCTGGAGAATGGAATGAAGCAGAATCTTTAAATTCAAGAATAATGATAGCAGCTGGCGGAGGCGGAGGATCAGGACATGAAGGATTCTCATCCGGCGGAAGCGGTGGGGGATTAACATCAAATAATATAACAAATTATGCCTCTACAAGTTGGGGAACTGCATATGGTACAAATCAAATTGGAACAAGTAGTTATTATTGAACCGGATACTCAGCCACTGTAACAACAAGTGCAATAGCAGGCGGAGGAGGAGGATATTATGGTGGATTAAGTGGGTCCTGGTTGCCAGGAACCGGAGGAACATCATATATATCTGGTCACACAGGATGTGTTGCAATAACATCAGAGACTAATATGACAGCATTAACTGGATGTACTACTGGAACAACAGATAATGATTGTTCAATACATTATAGCAATGAAATCTTCTTTGATACTGTAATGATCGATGGATACGGATATAGTTGGACAAATGAAAAAAATTTACAAGAACTGATGCCTTCAAAAAGTTCAGGATACTATTTATTAGGGACTGGAAATGTGGGCAATGGATATGCAAAAGTAACTTATTTAGGAAACAATGTTTAATTGTTTTTTTTTATTGTTAAAAATAAATAAAAATGCTATAATCTATAAGCAAAGGAAGTGTTTAAATGGACAAACTTATACTAATTAAATATGGAGAATTAACAACAAAAAAAGCAAATAGAAAACAATTTATTAATTTATTAAATAGTAATATAAAAAAAATATTAAAAAATCATGAAATAAATATAAAACAAGATAGAGTCAGAATGTATATAGAAGTACTTGATGGTAAATTCGAACAAGTAGTAGAAAAATTACAAAAAGTATTTGGAATACACGGAATTGTAATATGCCATAAAGTAGAAAAAAATGAAGAAACTATAAAATCAAAAGTAAAAGAAATTTTAACTGACATTGAATTTAAAACATTTAAAGTAAAAACAAATCGAGCTGATAAACAATTTTTAATAAAATCCGATGATTTTAATAGAATAATAGGTGGATTTGTATTAGATAATTTTGATTGTAAAGTAGATGTACACAATCCTGATATTTATGTGTATATTGAAATAAGACAAGATAATACATATATTTATACAAATGAAATAAGAGGAATAGGTGGATATCCTGTCGGAGTACAAGGAAAAGGTTTATTAATGTTATCAGGAGGTATAGACTCTCCAGTTGCCGGTTATTTAGCGCTTAAAAGAGGAGTAAATGTAGAATGTCTATATTTTGAATCTCCCCCTCACACAAGTGTAGATGCAAAAAACAAAGTAATTAAATTAGCATCTTTAATAAATGAATACTCTGGAAATATAAAAGTACATATCGTACCATTTACAAAAATACAAGAAGCAATTTATAAAAATTGTAAACAAGATTACATGATAACTATAATGCGTAGAATGATGTATAAAATAGCTGAAAAATATGCGAAAAGAAACAAATTTAAAATAATTATAAATGGAGAGAGTATTGGACAAGTCGCGAGCCAAACATTATCTAGTATGTCAGTAATAAACGAAGTTACTAATATGCCAATCATAAGACCAGTCGCATGTTTAGATAAACTAGAAATAATAGAACTAGCAAAAAAAATAAACACATATGAAACTTCGATTTTACCATTTGAAGACTGCTGTACTATATTTTTACCAAAACACCCAGTAATTAATCCAACGCTAAATGTTTGTTTAGAAGAAGAAAAAAATGTTGACTTTGACTTATTAATAGAAGAATGTATTAATAATATAAAAGTTGAAAAATTAGAAAAAGAAGAATTTTTAGACTTATTATAGTATTAAAACAAAAAATCACCACAAAATAAAAATGGTGATAAAATGAACAACTCTATAAATTTAATAAAAGACGATATAAATAATGAACTAGGAAATTTTTATAATCAAACTAAAAATTATAAAAAAAAGAAAATAGAGACAATAAATCGTATTTAAAATGAAGTTTTCTTCATTTTTTTTACAATATTTTATCAACTATCTTATATTCAAGAGCTTCAATTGCATCTAAAAAATAATCTCTATCAGTATCTTTCTTTATTTTTTTTAAATTTTGATCACAATTAGTAGATAAAATACCATCTAACTTTTCTCTTAATTTTAATATTCTTTCAGCAGCGATTCTAATCTCAGTTGCTTGACCTTGAGCACCTCCGATAGGTTGATGAATCATTACCTCGGCATTTGGTAAAATAAAACGCTTACCTTTTTTACCACTTGATAACAATACAGCCGCCATTGAAGCAGCAAGACCTATACAAATAGTTGACACATCGCTTTTAATAAAATTCATAGTATCATAAATAGCCATTCCACTAGTAACACTTCCACCAGGTGAATTAATATAAATATTTATATCTTCATTATTTAAAGAATCTAAATACAATAACTGAGCAACAATACTATTTGAATTAACATCATTAATTTCGCCGTTTATTATAATAATTCGGTCTTTTAATAACCTAGAATATATATCATAAACTCTTTCTCCATTATTTGATTTTTCAATTACAGTTGGGACTAAATTCATTTAAAAACTCCTCTCTATAATTTATAATAGTTAAATAAAACAAATATTATTCAAAAATAATGTGACAATTTTTTTGTTTTTTGATAAAATGTATATAGGATAAGAGGGATAAGAAATGTACAATATGATTAAAGTAACGTTTAATGGTCAAACAAAAGAGTTTCCGCAAGGAATGACATTAAAAGAAATAAGTGAACATTTTTCTGAAACTTTTAATTTTCCAATTGTTTTAGCAAAAGCGGACAATCATTTAATGGAACTAGGTAAAGTTTTAAGAAAAGATTGCAAGTTAGAATTTTATGATCGCTCTAGTAGACAAGGTAATTTCACTTATGGCAGAAGTTTACAATTCATGTTAGTGCTTGCTGTAAAAAGAATTTTAGGAAAAGAAGCCAAACTAATAATAGAACACTCTGTAGAAAAAGGTTTTTATTGCTGTATCGATAATAAAAAATTGACTGAAAAAATAATAAAAGAAATCGAAGAAGAAATCAAGAAAATTTCTTTACAAGATTTAATGTTTACTAAAATGAATGTTGATAGATTAGATGCAATCAAATATTTTGAACAAGAAGGTCAACTTGATAAAGCATCAACATTTAAATACATTAGTAACTCTTATATAAACTTGTATAGACTAGATGATATGTATGATTATTTTTATAGCGAATTAGCGTACTCAACAGGGCAAATAGATGATTTTAAATTAACACTTATAGATCAAAATGGATTTGTTGTTAATTTTCCAAGTACATCTCACCCAGAATATACATTAGACTATAAACATTACAATGTATTGTTTAATGAGTTTAGAGAATATGCAACTTGGACAAAAACTTTAAACATAACAAATGCATCAGATTTAAACTTAGAAATATCAAAAGGTAATAATGAACAAATGATTCAATTATCAGAAGCTCATTATAATTCCCAAATATCTAGAATTGCCGATGAAATAGCTTTAAAGAAAAAGAATGTTAAAATAATTTTAATAGCTGGTCCTTCATCAAGTGGAAAAACAACAACTAGTAAAAAATTAGAAATTTATCTAAGAAGTCAAGGTATTAGTACCCATCAAATATCTATTGACGACTATTTTAAAAACAGAGATGAAACGCCAGTTGACAAAGATGGAAATTTTGATTTTGAAACAATTAAAGCACTTGATTTAAAATTATTTAATAAAGATTTAGAAAAACTATTAAAGAAAGAAAAAGTCTTATTACCTGAATTTAATTTTATTAAAGGAATAAAAGAATATAAAAATAAATATTTACAATTAAAAGATAATGACATAATTATTATTGAAGGATTACATGCTTTAAACGATGAACTAACAAAAAATATTCAAAGAGAAAGTAAATATAAAATTTATATATCACCATTAACACAATTAAATATAGATAACCATAATCGAGTTCATTCAACTGATATAAGAAAATTAAGAAGAATAACTAGAGATAACAAATATAGAGGTCTAGGTGCACAAGAAACATTAGAAATGTGGGATAAAATAAGAAAAGGTGAAGAACAATTCATCTACCCATATCAAGACAATGTTGATTGTATGATAAATTCATCACTGTTATATGAAATAGGAATACTAAAAACTTATGTTGAACCATTATTATTTTTAGTTGATGAAGAAAGTGAATTTTATCCAGAAGCATTAAGGTTAATTAATTTTTTAAGAAATTTTTTGCCAATGCCAAGTGATAATGTACCAAGAGATTCAATATTAAGAGAATTTATAGGAGGAAGCGCTTACAGTAAAAGCGTTTAAGGAGGAAATATGATAAGAGTAGCAATTAACGGAGCAGGAAGAATAGGAAGATTAGTTTTTAGAATAATGGAGGATAATCCAAATTTTGAAGTTGTAGCAATTAACGATTTAACAGATGCAAAACAAATCGCACATTTATTAAAATATGATACAAGTCATGGTAATTTTAAAATTGATGAAATAGCAGCAACAGAAGATTCAATTATAGTAGGTAATAGAACAGTTAAAATATTTAGTGAAAAAGACCCAGTTAATTTACCTTGGGGTGAATTACAAATTGATCAAGTATTTGAATGTACTGGATTTTTCAATAAATTAGAAGATGCACTTAAACACGTTACAGCAGGAGCAAAACAAGTAATAATATCAGCACCAGCAAAAGGAGATTTAAAAACTATTGTTTACAATGTAAATGATGATACATTAGATGGAAGTGAACAAGTAGTTTCAGCAGCAAGTTGTACAACAAACTGTTTAGCACCAGTCGTAAATTTACTAGAAAAAACATATGGTATTAAGAAGGGTTATATGACTACAGTTCATGCTTACACTAACGATCAAACAATTTTAGATGTAGCGCATAAAAAAGGAATTGACGCAAGAAGAGGTAGAGCAGGAGCTGCAAATATCGTACCATCATCTACAGGAGCAGCAAAAGCAATTGGACTAGTAATACCTTCATTACTTGGTAAATTAGATGGAGGAGCGCTAAGAGTTCCAACAACAACAGGTTCAGTTGTTGATTTAACTTTAGAACTTAATCAAAATACAACAGTAGAAGAAATAAATAATTTATTTTTCAATAATCAAAATGTTACATTAAGATACACAAACGATCCAATCGTTTCAAGTGATATTATTGGATCAACTTATGGTTCAATTGTTGATGGACAATTAACAAAAATATTAGAAGTAGATGGTAAGCAATTAGTAAAAGTAATTTCTTGGTATGACAATGAATTTAGTTACAGTTCACAAATGGTAAGAACAGCAAAATGCTTATATGATAAAAGTAGATAATTCTACTTTTTTAAAGGAAAGAAGAGATAAAATGAGCAACGTATATTTTAAAAAAATAGACAATTTAGATGATAGTATTAATGATGTAGTTTATAATATGCTAAAAAAAGTAATAGAAAAAGAAAATGTTGTTTTAAATGACGTAGTTCCACTTAAAGTTCACTTTGGCGAAAAAGGAAATGATACTTTTATAAAACCAAATTATTTTAACGGAATCAAAAAATATTTAAAAGAAAATAATAAAAAAAGTTTATATATTGAAACTAATGTATTATATAAAGGTTCTAGAACTTTAACAAAAGATCATTTAGAAACTGCAAAAGAACATGGTTTTACGGATTTAGATATAATAATAGCTGATGGCGAAGAAGAAAACATGTACAATGAAATAGAAGTTAATTTAAAAAACTTCAAAAGTTGTAAAATAGGTTATAAATTTAGTGAATATAGTAACTATATAGTTATATCTCATTTTAAAGGTCACGCTATGGCTGGTTTTGGTGGAGCAATTAAACAATTGGCAATGGGATTTGCATCTCGCGGTGGAAAACTTCATCAACATTCACAAAGCATTCCGATTATTAATAAGGATAAATGTATTGGATGTGGAAGATGCGTTAGAACTTGTCCAGTAAATGCAATTAGCTTAGTAGACAATAAAGCAGTTATTAATAAATTATGTGTAGGATGTGCTTCTTGTAGCGCTGTTTGTCCAGTTGGAGCAATCACGAATAGTTGGCAAGCAAGTAACTTTCATGAAAAATTGGCTGAATATGCATACGCTGCTAGTTTAAATAAAACTAATGTTTATGTACAATATGCTTTTGATATAACAGAATATTGTGATTGTGACGGTCATCATATGGAAAAAATAGCGCCTAATATTGGGTTATTAATTAGTACAGATCCTGTTTCTTTAGATAAAGCAACATATGATTTATTTAAACAACAATCTAGTATTGATACTTTTGATAAAGCGATGATTACACTAAATCATGCAAAAGATATTGGTTTAGGTGAATTAGAATATAACTTAATAGAAGAGTAAAATCTTCTTTTTTTTATACTATTTTATAAAAATTTGTTTTTTTATAAATAATATGATATAGTAATTTTTGAATTTTTAGGGAGAATTAAAATGGAATTACAAGAAAAAATAAGTTTATTAAAAACTAGGGCTGATAATAAAAGTCAAAGAAAACAATTATCATTGTTAGAGCATTTAATTATTATATTTGATCGTGTATTAGTATCAAAAGAAAATATTCGTCAAGAAGGACAATTTAATGAGTTAGACTATAAGGAACAAACAAATTTACAATCATTGATTGATGAAATAAAAGATTTAGAAGAACAAAGAGACTGTTTAACTAAGAGCCAAGAAAGAATAAACGAAAAAAAATCTAAAATTATTTCAAATATTATTGAAAATGAAAAAGATATAGACAAGGAACCGACTTTGAAAAAATCAGTATGTAAAAAAGTAGAATATATTGATTTTGGTAAAGAAGTAATAGTTAAATATAAAGATTTTGTTAATTATTATGGGATAAGTTCTAATTTATTAACTTTGTTAAGAAAAAGATTATCTTACAATAATGATTATGAAGAATTAATTGATTTAATTTTTGAGTATGAACTAGAATATAAAGAAATCCAAGAACAAATAAGTTTAAAAGAGTTGATTAGAAAAAGTTTAATACGAATAATGGCAGTAGAGAAAAATGGTTTAGAACTTTATACTATAAATTTATTAAAATTATTAGAAAGTGCAACTGATACAAGCAAACTTATCACCAAAGAAGAAAGTGATATAAATCAAGAAATTAATGATTTAATAACTGAAACTTTAGAAGCACACAAAATTGCTGCGGGATCTTTTTATACTGATGACTTTTTAAAATGTTTAACTTTAAACGGAGTATCAAAAGAACCACAAAAAGTAAAAAAAAGAAAAAATGTAAAAAATAACTTGAAAGAAGAGTAAAATCTTCTTTTTTTGTAAAATAAACATTTATGCTATCAAAAAATACAAATA
>JAWXUI010000021.1:0-16548 GCA_044432805.1 Mycoplasmatota bacterium
TAGTATCTGTAACAAAAATAAATTTAGATAACACTGATTACATAGTTAAAAATGCAATAAAAGAATCTGTAGATATTGGTAACTTAAGACTAAATCAAGAAATAACAATTGATTATGATATTTTATATGAACAATTAAAGCAAAAATATTTTAATGACGAAAAAGAATATCAAATCAAAGTATATCAAACTGACTTGATAATAACTGTACAAATTGAAGAATATAATAACTATATTAAAGAGTTTGTCGTACTAAATACATTTAGTTATCAATTTATAGAAAGGTAGACTATGCTAGATAAAACAATAAATGAACTACTGAAAAAAGAAAGCATTACAGATATAAGTTTTAATGGAACAGACATTTATATACAAGATAATGAAATTGGAAAATACAAATTAAATGAAACAATATTAGAAACAGATGTATTACAATATATTAAAAATTTAGCGAATAAAAACAATAAAGAATTTAATGTTGAGCACCCAATAATTGATTTTGTTTATCAAGATTATAGGATAAATGCAAATCATAAATCAATATCTCCGTATGGAATGACTTTCAGTTTAAGAAGAGGATTGCCAAATATAAAAATAAAAGAAGAAACACTTGGACCAAATGAAATGTTTTATTTACTTGATGTTTTAATAAAATCAAAATGTAATATTTTAATATCAGGAAAAACAGGAAGTGGAAAAACAGAATTACAAAAATATTTAGTAAAATATATAAAAACAAATGAAAAAATAATAGTCATCGAAGATACATTAGACACGCAATTAAAAAAAATATATAAAAATAAAGACATTATGTCTTATATCACAAATAAAGAATTAGAAACACAAATAAATTTTGATGATTTAATAAAAAGTAGTTTAAGAAATAATCCGGATTGGATATTAATATCAGAAGTAAGAGGAAGTGAAGCATATCAAATGATAAAGTCTGCATTAAGTGGACACAGTATTATCACAACACTTCATTCAACTGATGCAAGTAGCAATGTTAATCGATTAATTCATCTATGTAAAGAAAAATATGATTTGGATCAAGTTTTATTAGGGAAAATGATAAGCGATATTTTTGATATAGGAATTCATTTAGACTATGAAATAAAAAACGGAATAAACAGATTTATTGTAAAAATAGTTGAATATGTAGATTACGATTTAAAAGGTGCAAAAACCAAAACATTATTTGAAAGAAAAACAATAATAACAAAAAAAGAAAAACAATTTTTTTATAATCCATATTATGAATATGGAACAATATCAAAAAAATTATTAAAAAAAATAATAGATAATAAAATGATAAATAATAAAATTTTAAAATTTATAGATGGGCGGGATTTAGATGAAACACTTTCTAAAACAAACTAAAAAATATGATTTAAATTATACTAAAAAAAATTACTATTGTTTTTTTATATTTGTTTTTATATTGAATATAATAGTTTATTTCTATTTGCTTAATAGTTATATTTTAAGTTTTATCATATCAATAATTACAACTTTATTTTATATTAATTTTATATTTTTAAATCAAAAAAAAATAAAATATGAAACTTTTATTAATAACCAAATTACGATATATATATCACAAACATCTATGTTAATTAATTTTAACAATGTTTATTTATCTTTAAAAAAAATATTACCTTTTTTAAGTGGTAGCTTTGCTGTTGATTTAAATAAAGTTATTAAAAATTTAGAAACTAAAACCTTAGAGGAATCATTTGTTTTTTTTAATGAAAAATATGACAATAAATTATTAACCCAATTTAATAAATCACTCGTGTTACTAGATAATAATGGTGATAGCAAGGCAAATGAAATGCTTTTTAGTATTAGTAAACAATATAATTCAATCAATATATTAAAAGATAAATTTTTAATTTTTAAAAAAGAAATAAAAATTAATTATTATATTGTTTTGTTGTTATCTTTATCAATTCCATTCATGCTTAAAATTACGATTCCCTCTATTTATAATAGTTTTAATAATGATGTTGGAAAATATATTTTGTTTTTAATATTCTTAATTGATTTAATGATTACAAAAAAAATAGAAAATTATTATTCTAATCAGAAAGTAGGTGGAGTATAATGGAAAAAGATTTAAAAGACTTAACTAGTAATTTAAATATAAATTATAATTTATTTAAAAGAAACAGGATAATTGAAACTGTGATTATGTTGTTTATATCAATTACTTTATTTCTTATAAATGATATATTCTTCATTTGTATATTTTTATTACCTTATTTAGTATATAAAGGTAAATATAATAATTTAGTAAAAAATAAAAACAACTTAATAAAAATGAATCAAAAACTTTTTCCTTTTTTCATTAAAGACTTACTTATTTTATTAAAAACTAATAATGTTTATAATTCATTAAAAGAAGAATTAAATTTTATTGGTGAACCTTACAAGACATATATAACAATTTTATTAAATGAAATGGATAGTGATAAAAGTAAAAAACCATTTGATAATTTTGCAGCTAAATTAGGATTTAATGAAGCTAATTTAGTAATGAACACTTTATATACATTTCAAGAATATTCGATTTCAAAAGAACATTTAGAAAATTTAGATTTGTTAGTTGAACAATTATATAATAATATGATTAATCAAGCAATAGAAGAAAAAAAGAGATATAACTTTCTTTACTCAAATGCACTTATATTAACTTGTTTATTGTTTACTTTTTCTTTCGGAGTTTATATGTTTTTAAATATTTTAAATGAGGTATCTATATGAAAAATAATATTGAAATAATGGCTAGTATAGGTTTGTTTTTTATGATTTTTTTATCTATATTTATTTTTACAAAAGAAGTGTTTGTAAGACAAGAACTAGTTTTAATTAAATCTCAAATAAATGAAATTTTAGAAATTAATAGAGGTTATACATATGAAGCTAAAGAACAAATAATAGTTTTATTAGATAATTTAAATGTAGAGTATACGTTTGAAGTAACAACTGATGGGCTATTAGATTTAGGAGAAGATATAGTTTATAATTTAGTAGTAAATAGAAATTTTAAGTTATTAGAATTTAATTATACTGTTAGTGGAAGATACTATAATATTTATATTTAAAATGATTTAAAAATCATTTTTTTATTTGTTTATAACCATTAAAAATAGGTAGTTCATTATATGAAAAATAGGGGATAGAAAAGTTATTGTTTGTTATAAAATCTTTATAATATAAATTTTTTTCATTTAAATTATTTACCGTTGTAGCGAGTGTAAAAATAGGATTGATGTCCTTATAATATAAAACTGTGTTTTCAACATCTTCAACTAAAATTAAAGCTACTTCATGATTAATATTATATTTATTAATAAATTCAGTAACTATATCTATATTATTGAAAATATATTCATCAATAATAATAGTAGTTATATGATTAAAATACAATTCATCTGTACTCATTAATTGATTATAACTAACAGCGTCAAATAAGTTATCTGATCCACTGCTGATAAGATCAATTTGATTTCCTTCAATATGTGGTAAGACATTAAACGTTGTAAAAATAAATTCTTCTTCATATTGTATAGAAACCATTGTAACAATTGATATGTTTGATAAATCACGATATTGGCATCCTATAAAAAAAACAGATATTAATATAATTAATTTTTTCATTAATTTCCTCCTAATAAATAAGATTTATTTAATATTTTTGTTGTTAGTAGATTAATTATTAATAAAAGAGCAACAATAGATATTCCAAATAATCCACAAATAGAAGCCCCTATAATAAATAAAAATCTCCAGAATCTCAAAGCATTTATAAAGTCAATATCCGAAAATAAAAGACCAGATATAGAAGTAATCGCTACGATAATCACACCAGTTAAAGAAACAAATCCAGCACTTACCGCTGCATCACCTAAAATAAGTCCACCAACAATACTAATAGAACTACCCATTTTAGATGGAGATCTAAGATAACTTTCTCTTAATATTTCAAAAATAATAACTAAAAGGCTTATTTCAAAATATATTGGAAAGGCTAATTGTTCCACTTGGGCAGCTAGAGAAATGAGTAATTGAATTGGTATTAGCTCTCGATTAAATCCTGCTATTGTTATATATAAGGCTGGAGTTAATAGGGTAATTAAAAAAGCAAATATTCTGATTGATTTAGTTATAAAACTATTTATTTCAAGAGCGTATTGGTCTTCTGGATTGTTAAAAAAATCAATGAAATATCCTGGGATGATAAGCACTATAGGACTATTTTCGACAATAATAGCAATTTTTCCTTTTAATAAATGCATAGCTACTAAATCAGGTCTTTCGGTACTAATTACTTTTGGGAATGTAGTGATTTTCTTTGTTATTAATTTTCTTATATAACCACTATCAATTATTGATTCAACATTTATTGATTCTATTCTTTTTAAGACCATATTTAATTTTTTTTTATCTACTATATTATCCATATAACCAATTGTAACTCTAGTATTTGTTAATGAACCTAATATATAATCTTTAAAAATAAGTTCGTTGCTTTTTATTCTTCTTCTAAGTAATCCCATATTCATTACGACATTTTCATTAAAACTATCTTTTGGTCCTCTTAATACGACTTCATTTGTTGATTCACTTATACTTCTATTTAAATTTGAACGAGTTTCCATTACTAATATTTTATCTGTATTTGGGGTGATTATTAAAGTAAAACCAATTGGCATCATTAAAATCGCGTCTTTTAAATCCATTATTTTTATGTTGTTGCTAGGAAGTGTATTATATAAATACAAAAATAAATTATCTATTTTTTTTATGAATTTTATATCGTTTGATAAACTTTTTAAAAAAAAGTCAGATATTTTATCTTCTGAAGAAACACTTTCCAAAAAAATATAAGTTAATAAAATATTGTTAAAATTAATAGTTCTTATTTTTAAATCCGAACTATTTTTAAATGTTTTTTTTATTTCATCAATTATCAAGTTTATCACCTATGTTTATTATGGATAAAATGTTATAATATATGTGGTGATATAAATGATTTTAAAAATAGAAAAATTAGACCACTTTGGTAGAGGTATATCAAAGGATGGTAAAAATATTTATTTTGTAGAAAATGCTTTAGTTGGAGAAACTGTAAAAGTAAAAGTAATAAAAAACAAAAAAAATATATTTGAATGCAAAGTAGATAAGATATTAGAAAAAAGTTCGGATAGAATTGAAAGTGCTTGTCCTTATTATGAATTATGTGGTGGTTGTCAATTATTACATATTCCATACTTAAAACAATTAGAGTTTAAAGAAAATAAGGTAAAAGAAATAATTGCTAAATTTAGCCATTTGGACACTTCTTTAATAAAAGATATAGTTCCTTGTGATAATCAATTTTTTTATAGGAATAAGATTGTTTTGAAATGTGATCATAAATTAGGTTTTTATAAAGAAAAAAGTAAAGATGTCGTTTTAATAGATAAGTGTTTACTTGCTGATGAAAAAATAAATGAAATTATTAATGTTTTAAATAAGTATAAAAATATTGGTGAAGTAACTATTAGAAAAAGTAAAAATACAGATGATTTGATGGTTTCTTTTTCTAAAAATATTGATTCTTCTTTAAAAAGTGAAATATTAAAAAAAGTCAGCTGTGTTTATGAAGCAAATAAAGCAGTAAAGAATGAAAGCATAAAAGAAATATTGAATGATAAAGTGTTTGAAATTTCTAATAAATCTTTTTTTCAAATTAATACTAGTCAAGCAATTAAATTATATGATTTAGTAAAAGAAGGTCTTTCTTTAAAACGTGAAGATGTTGTTTTGGATTTGTATTGTGGAACTGGAACAATTGGAATTTATTTATCTGATTATGTTGATAAAGTAATTGGTGTAGAGTTAGTCGACTCTTCTATTAAAAATGCTAAGAAGAATGCTTTGTTAAATAATTGTAAAAATATAAATTTTGTTTTGGGTGATGTAAAAAATGAAATAAAAAATTTATTAGTTAAACCAAGTAAGATAGTTGTAGATCCTCCAAGAGCAGGATTGGATAAAGATACTATTAATTATTTAAATGATTCAATGGCTAATATAATTGTTTATGTTTCTTGTGATCCAGTAACGTTAGCAAGAGATTTAGAATTGTTAATTAATTATGATGTTTTATCTGTTACACCATTAGATATGTTTCCAAATACATATCACGTGGAGACTTGTACAATACTATGTCGTAAAAAATAACCGGAAATCCTTATTTTATAAGGGTTTTTTACTATTTTAGATAAAAGGGATTTTTATGAAAAAGTATAAAAAAAGCGAATTTTATCTTTGGAAATAAAAAAAGGTCCAACATTAAACAAAGTAAAAGATAGTGTGAACAAATCTAGAGAGTCTTGAAAATTGATAATAAATAAAATTAGATAAATTTCTGTTTTTTTTGTTGATAAAAGATAAAGAAATATAAATATTTCAAGAAGTAAAAAACAGTATTTTTAATTAATTTTAGAAATAATTATTTTTATAGTTTACTTAATTTAAATATGAGATTTATTGTAAAAAAAGAAAAGACTACTTATATAGCAAGATATTTACTGATTTAACTTTTGTCTTTACTAAACATATATATAATGAAATAAGAACAATAGCTAATATGAAAAGGAACCATAGAATATATAGTGAAAAAGTTGTAAAATAACAAAAAAATGATGTGAAAATCATATCTAATATGAAAATAAAATTATATGTTAAAAAGACATAAAAGAAGAGTTAAAGCATCAGAAAAGGCTGTAAATATTGAAAAATAACTGAAATAATATTATAATAGAAAATATATACACGGTAAGTTGATAAATGATACTCTAAAAATGTTATTTAATATAACCTATATATTATTTTGATATTGTATTAAATTAGTTATCATGCATGTTGAAAGTGTAACTGAACTAAATTTAAAAAGTAATAAATAATTAAATTAAGAAAGGAATTTATATATGAAAAATTCTAATAAACTTTTAATTATATTAACAAAAGAATGCAATAGAAAATGCAAATTTTGTATAGATAGACCTAATCGGAATTATTATAAACATTCTAAAAAATTTATCGATTTAGATACTGTAAAAAACATTTTAGAATTTGCAAAAGAAAAAAACATTAAAACAGTAGCGTTAAATGGTGGAGAACCAACCCTTCATCCTGATGTTGTTGAAATTGCAAAATTAGTAAAAAGTTATGGTTTTGAATTAAAAATATTTACTAATTATGATTATCCAGAAGTTATAAAAAAATTAGATGGCATTGTAGATATAATAAGAGTTTCTTACTATGGTCCAATGAAACTTCCTAAACAAAGTGACTTTAAATCTAAATTGACTGTGAAGATAATGTTAAAAAAAGATACTTTTCCTACCATAGATGATTTGATATCATTTATTAATAAATATCGGGATGATTTTACTAATATAAAAATTCATACCTTGATGCAAAATAATGACTATAGTATTAAATCTCAAGTTGATTTTTTAGAATATTTAAACGAACACTATCCTTTAAAAAGAAATGAAAAAGGAGATTACTATCATGAATTTATGGGGTTAGAAATTGAAAGAGAAGATTTAGGTAATGTTAATTATGAAACTCAACAACGTCTATATAAAGCACATATGGACGGGACTATTTCTTTTTATTTCGAAGAGGATCATTACAAAATAGGGTATTTAAATCAAAATGATAAATTGACTAAAATATTAAGGGCTCATCGTAATAGTATTTATAGAACCAATGTTATAAATGCGTATCAAAAAGGTTATTTAGATTATGATAATTTTGATAAATATTTACCTAATAATAATTTTTAATTAAATATATATTTATTAATAAAAGAAGGAGAAAAAAATGAAAAAACAAAAAAAAATATTAATATTTGTGAATAGCTTTTATCAACTGGTTGTTGCAGTTAACTTAAAAAACACTTTATTTTGTTATGATAAAGTAGATTTGTTTATAACTAATTTCACACCAAATTGTTATAAAGTATATGAAAAAATTAGAAAGAATAATATATTTAATGAAGTAAGATATATTAAAGCTTATAAAATATCAAAAAACGATAAATTAACAAAAAAAATAATAATTGGATTAAAAATGAAAATGTCAAAAAAAGCAGAAAAATTTAATTTACCAGTTGATTTAAAATACGATTATGATGAATTATTATTTTATACTATAGTTCCAGAAACATTATACTTAAGTCATTGTATAAATAAAAACAACAAAAATTTTAGGTGTAGTAGATTCGAAGAGGGATTTGTAAGTTATTATAGGGATATACCAATAAGTAAAGAATTAAATTTTGTAATAAGCGATAAGATTGTCAAGGAAAAAATGAAAAATTATTATTTTTTTGAAACAGATTTAGCAATTGTCAAACACTATAATTATAATTTTAAAACTATCCCTAAATTAGACAGAAGCAATGTTCCGTTTCTAAATGATTTGAAAAAAATTTTTAATATAAATAAAGTGACAAAAATAAAAGAAAAATATATATTTTTCGAGCAATGGTTTCATCAAGATAGAAATGACATAGATGATTTGGAACTAGTTTTAAGAATATCTGATATAGTTGGTAAAGATAATTTGCTAGTTAAACTTCATCCATCAACAAAAGAAGATAGATTTTCTAAATACGGTATAAAAGTAAGTAAAAACAGTGATATCCCACTAGAAGCCTTACAACTTATTGATAATTATGACGATAAGATTTTTATCACTATTTATTCAGGCTGTATTATTAATCAAAAAATATTATTTGACAATAATATAAAAAGTTATTTTTTAAGTAATTGCTATAATATTGATATGGAAGGTGATTTTGAAGCATTTTTAGAAGTATATTCTGCTAAATTTGATTCTGATAATATAGAATTCCCAAAAAATTTAAACTCATTTTATACTAGTTTAAAAAAGGGCGTAAAACAAGAAAGAAGGAAAACTAATGAAAAAAGATAAAAAAATATTAGGAATTATAACTGCAAGAAGCGGTTCTAAGGGTGTCGTTGATAAAAACATTAAATTAATCAATGGTAAATCGATGCTCATTTATACTATTGAAGAGGCTATCAAAAGTAAAGTATTTGATGATCTTATTATTTCAACAGACTCTCAAAAATATGCTGACTTAGCAATAAAAGCAGGAGCAACTATGACACAATTAAGACCAGAACATTTAGCGACTGATACAGCAAAAAGTGTCGATGTTATAAAATATGAATTAGAAGAATTAGAAAAAATCGGAAAAAAATATGATTATTTTATGATTTTGCAACCTACGTCACCATTAAGAAAGGCCGAAGATATTATAGGTGCCGTAAATTTAATGATTGAAAAAGATGCAGATAATGTGCTTGGTATGTGTGAATGTGAACACCCTCCAGAATGGGGTTGCAATATTGATGAATCTTTAAATGCCGATGAGTTGCAAACTAAGATGACTCATACTAGAAGACAAGACTTGAAGAAATCTTATAGATTAAATGGTGCAATATTTCTTTCGAAAGTAGAAAATTTTAAAAGAACAAATAATATATATGCCGGCAGCAATTTTGCATACATAATGAATAGATTTGATTCTATGGAAATAGATAGTGAAGATGATTTTATTTTAATTGAAATGTTATTGAAGAAAAGAAAATTATCACAATAATTAATGATAATATTTGATGCTTTGAATTGGAAAAAGGAAAAAAAATGCAGATGAAACAATTGAAAAATTGTGGTTCGTATTAAATGGTATTGCAAAAGATATAAGTCATGTAAGAAGTACATCAATACCTTTTATCCATGCAAAACCAATAATCGATATTGCAGTTGGAACAAAAAATTTAGAAGACGTATTAAATAAAAAAGAAGAATTAGAAAACTTGGATTTATATATATAGGAATTGGACGTGAAAGCGAATTATTATTTGTATTAGAAAATAAGCAAACAAAAGTAAGAACACATCACATACATGTAGTAGAGTATGATAAATCTTTATGGAATAATTATATATTGTTTAAAGAATATCTTAGACAAAATAAAAAAAGAGCCTTAGAATATGATTATGTTAAGTTAAAATTAGCTTCCCAATTCGCAACAGATAGAAAAAGTTATACAAAAGGAAAAGAAGAAATAATAAATCAAATACTAAATGAGGCTAAGCACCAAGAAAAGTATTAAACAAAGTTATTAATAACTAACAAAAATAAAAAAACAATGGAATTAAAGGAGTATGTATGGAAAAGAAATTAAAAATTTGTGTATTAAATGGATCACCAAAAGGAAATAACAGTGTAACGTTACAAACTGTTCTTTTCTTAGAAAAAAAATTTAGCAATTGTACTTTTGAAGTATTAAATATAAGTCAAAAAATAAAATATTATGAAAAAAAGTTTGATGAAATAGAAGAAAGTATATCATCAGCGGATGTATTATTATTTGCATATCCTGTTTATACTTTTTTAGCGCCTTCGCAATTACATAAATTTATTTCATTATTAAAAGAAAGAAACTTAGATTTAACAACAAAATTTGCAACTCAAATAACAACATCAAAACATTTCTATGATATAAGTGCACATAATTATATTGAGGATAATTGTCATGACTTAGGATTGAAAGTTATAAAAGGATTATCTGCAGATATGGACGATTTAACTAAATCAAGTGGTCAAAATGATGCCGTTTTATTTATGAATTATGTTTGTGATTGTGTAGAAAATGATAGATATGAATTATCAAATAAAATTGTTAGCAATGTCAAAACTTACGAAAGAAGTTTTAAAAGTGTTGTTAAGAAAGATAAATATAAGACACTTATTTTAACTGATGTAACAGATGAAGAAACTGGCGTTTTAAATATGATAGAAGATTTTAAAGCGATATATCCTTATGAAACTCAAACAATAAATATAAGAGAATATCCATTTACTGGTGGTTGTTTAGGTTGTTTTAAATGTTCAATTAACGGTCATTGTATGTACAAAGATGGATTTGAAGATTTTTTGAGAAATCAAATTCAAACAGCAGATTCAATTATTTATGCATTTAGCATAAAAGATCATTCAATGGGTCATATTTTTAAATGCTATGACGATCGTCAATTTTGTAATGGTCATAGATTTATGACTGTTGGTATGCCTATTGGTTATTTAGTTCATGGAAATATAGATTTAGAAACAAACTTAAAATTTGTAATTGAAAGTCGCGCAGAAGTCGGACATAATTTTTTAAGTGGAATAGCAGTTGATAATGTTTCATTAAAATTAATGGTTTCAAAACTATTGTACTCCTTAGATAATAAATACTATCTACCTCAAAATTTTTATGGTGTTGGTGGAAGAAAAATATTTAGAGATTTAATATTTGTAATGAGAGGATTAATGAAAGAAGATCATAAATTCTATAAAAAAACTGGTGTATATGATGATTTACCTCAAAGAAGTAAAGGGAAAATGATATTTATTTCTTTGTTTGGTCTTGTATTAACAAATAAAAAGTTAAAGAAAAAAATGGAAAATAAAATGAATGAATATATTTTGATGCCTTACAAGAAGGTTATTGAAAAAGCATAAATAAGGAGTAATTATAGAAATTACTATTTTTGATAAAATGAAATTTAAAGGAGAAATAAATGATTGATGTAGTTGGAACAATGTTTTTTAAAAGTGGGAAGATATTAATAGATAAACCAAGAAAAAGAAGCACTTATCAAATGGTAGGTGGTAAAGTTGAAGAAAGTGAAAGCATTTTAGATGCTGCTATTAGAGAGTGTAGGGAAGAACTAGGGGCAAATGTGTCGTTAAATGAAAAAAAATTCTCATTTGTTATGGATTTTATAGAAACTGCAACAAGTGATCCAACTTTAAAAATACATATGTATATTTTTATTTATAATGAAGAAATAAATGATGATTTTGTTTTTTCAAAAGAGATAGAAGATATTAAATACTTTGGAATTGACGATAATTATAATTTATTATCTAACAGTCTAAGAAACAAGGTTATTCCCTATTGCATAGAACACAGATTAATATATTAAATATAATGTAAAATATGAATTGTGGTGTATAAAAAATTATTGCAAGTATTTAAATTATATGCTATTATATAAAGGTATAGGGGTGACATGTATGAACGATATGTTGGGAAGAACAATTATGTTCGAAGAAAGTTATTTTGTAGTGTTAGATAAATTAGAGTATTTTAACAAAAATTATATTTATGCTTTAATGTTAGATGAAAAGGATGAATTTACAAACAATACAATAATTTTAGAAACAAATGACGATAATTTTAAAGAAGCATCAGCAAAAGATATTAATGTATTATTATCTACTTTTGCAAATAGAATTATAAAAAGTGCACAAGAATTGGTTTAGTAGAAAGTGGTGAATTATGGAAAAAGAATTTGAATTGTTACTTGAAGAAATAGATGAAACATTAAATTTTATAAAAGAAAATGACAAAGATGGTACTGTCAACAATGAAATCGTAAATTATATTAATGATCGTATTTCAAAAATAAATAAATTAAAAACTGATTATAATAATCACGATATAACTCGTTCGGATGCAAAATTATTGTTTGATGAGTATATTGATAGTATTGCTTTTTTTGATGATGGTCTAAGAAAAAGATTTGAAGAACAAAAAAGTAAAACGATTGTACCAGAAACTGTTGCAACAAATGTAAATGTTGAACGTAGAGCAGATAACTATGTAGGTATGATCAATGAATCAAGTACTTTAGATCAAGTATTTGAAAAATATAGAGCAGAATATAGTGCAACAGCAACTGATGAAGAAATTATTCAAGAAATGCGTAGTGCAATAATTTCAGAAACTCGTGATTCATTGTCAAATGAACCAGAGCAAATTGAAATATATTTTGATGCATTGGGTGAATTGAATAATTTAGTAGCAGCAAAAGAAGCTGTTGTAACAAATGTGAATGTTGAACGTAAAGCAGATAACTATGTAGGTATGATCAATGAATCAAGTACTTTAGATCAAGTATTTGAAAAATATAGAGCCGAATATAGTGCAACAGCAAGTGATGAAGAAATTATTCAAGAAATGCGTAGTACAATAATTTCAGAAACTCGTGATTCATTGTCAAATGAACCAGAACAAATTGAAATATATTTTGATGCATTGGGTGAATTGAATAATTTAGTAGCAGCAAAAGAGGCTATTGTAACAAATGTAAATGTTGAACGTAAAGCAGATAACTATGTAGGTATGATTAATGAATCAAGTACTTTAGACCAAGTATTTGAAAAATATAGAGTAGAATATGGTGCAACAGCAGCTGATGAAGAAATTATTCAAGAAATGCGTAGTACAATAATTTCAGAAACTCGTGATTCATTGTCAAATGAACCAGAGCAAATTGAAATATATTTTGATGCATTGGGTGAATTGAATAATTTAATATCAAATAAAAAGGATTTATCATCTGAACCAACGGTGGGGAACCCAACAGTAGATGAACCAACAGTAGATGAACCAACAGTAGACGAACAAACAGTAGACGAACCAACAGTAGATGAACCAACAGTAGATGATATATTGTCAATCGATGATTTAGAAGCACAAATAAATCAAGATAAAAAAGATACAGAAATGTATTTAAAAATCATAGAAACTTCAAAAGATATTGATGAAGTTGACGATAAATATAATGATTATAAAAACGGTAGAAATGATGGTGGATATACTGCTTTTATAATGATGGATAAACATCTAAGAGAAGCGATTAAAATAGCACCTAATTCAGAAAAAGAAAGAATAAAGTCAGCTATTATTAAACTTAATGCAATGTATGGTCTAAAATTTGGTGTAGACCCTATAGACCTAGATGATATCGACATGGGAATTGTCAAGGAAGAACCAGAAAACGAAATTGGACCAGAGGGACCAGAAGTTCCAGAAGGACCAGAAGTTCCAGAAGGACCAGAAGGACCAGAAGTTCCAGAAGGACCAGAAGTTCCAGAAGGACCAACTAGAGAAGAAAAATTAGAAGCATTCAAAAAGAAATTTACTAGGAAAGCGATTTTAGTTGCAGCAGGTGCATTAGTTGGTGGAACAATTAATATAATCTCATCTGGAGCAGCATATCCTGTCTTAAAAGTTGTTGGACATGCGGGTGTATTTCTAGCTGGTGGTGGATTATTAGCTAAAAAATACCATAAACTTAAACATGGTACTAATCCAACAGAAGAACAACTTGTCGAAGCTAATGATTTAAAATCAAAAGCAAAAGAATATTTAAAAAGTGATGCTTTCTTGACTGATGTAGCGTCATTCTCATCTGGTTTATTATTAGGAACAAAGTTAACTAGTTTAATAGATTTTACACCTGATGTAGCATCAACTGATTTAGTTGATTCTGTGGTAGTAGAGCCTGACCCAATACCAGACCCAATACCAGACACAATAATAGAAGATGCCGTAACAGAGTCACTGACAGTAGGAGACAGCATTGGAGTTGATTTGGGAGAAGGATTTAGAACAGCAGCGGATGCTTTAGCTGATAATAATTCAGTAGATTTATTTACTGATATTGTTAATCCAGAAAATTCTATTATTCAAAGTATAAATATTTTAGATCCTAACACAGGACAAATATTAGAAACGATTACAGAAGTAGGAAGAGAATTAACAGCAGATGAATTAGCAAATGCAGTAGTAAATGTAGCGAGAGCAAGTGATGGAGCTGCACAAGCTTGGGTACCTGCAAGTGAATTTTTAACTGCTGCTGTAGAAGTCGGGGGAAAAACTTTATGATAGATAAAATTATAACTTTAGATAGCGGAATAGATGTATATATTTTAAATCAAGTAGATTATTTAGATAGAAAATTTGTATTAGTTACAGTAGTTGACAAAGAAACAAAAAAATTATCTGAACAATTTGCAATTTTAGAATTAGTATTACATGAAGGAGAACATTCCTTTACAGATGTAACAGACAAAGAAATTTTGTTAGCAGTTGGAAAACTGTTTTCAGAAAAATAAATGCGATGATCGGAATTGGAAAACCGGGAGTAATATGAATTAAGAGAGATTCTTTTGAATAAATAAGGTGGAACCGCGATATATTCGTCCTTATAATTTATAAAGAATCTTTTTATTTTAGGAGGAAAAAATGGAAGAATTAACAATGGAGAAATTAGTTGCGTTTTGTAAGCAACATGGATTTATATATCAAGGAAGCGAGATATATGGAGGATTAGCAAATACGTGGGATTATGGTCCACTTGGAAGTAGAATGCAAAACAATTTAAAAGATGCTTGGCGAAAAAGATTTATTCAAGAAAAAAGAAATGCTTATGAAGTAGATCCTAGTATCTTAATGCACCCAAGAGTATGGGAAGCATCAGGGCATGTTGGTAGTTTTTCTGATCCATTAATAGATTGTAAATCTTGTAAAACAAGACACAGAGCAGATAAATTATTAGAAGATTTTGGAATAGAAGGGGCAGACGCATTATCAAATGAAGAAATGGTTCAAATGATAAAAGACAAAAAAATAGCTTGTCCGAAATGTGGGAAAGTAGACTATACAGATATAAGAGAATTTAGTTTAATGTTTGAAACATATAGAGGTGTAACAGAAGACTCTAAAATAAAAATTTATCTTCGACCAGAAAATGCACAAGGTGAATATGTAAACTTTTTAAATGTATTAAGAACATCAAGAACAAAACTACCTTTTAGTATTGGTCAAATTGGTAAAGCATTTAGAAATGAAATAACTCCAGGTAATTTTATTTTTAGAACTGTTGAATTTGAGCAAATGGAATATCAAACATTTTGTAAAGAAGGAAACGATGTTGAAATTTACGAATTTTATAAAAAGTTTGGTAAACAATTTTATATGGACCTAGGTATTTTAGAAGATAAATTAAGATATCATGATCATGATAAATTAGCATTTTATGCAAAAGCCGCTTGCGATATTCAATATAAATTTCCATGGGGATTTGATGAAATTAACGGTACACACAATAGAACTAATTATGATTTATCAAGACACCAAGAATATAGCAAAGTTAATATGCAATATTTAGACCCGGAAACAAATGAAAAATACATACCATTTATTATTGAAAGTACGTATGGAGTAGGAAGAAGTCTACTTGCATTATTATGTGAAGCTTATCACGTTGAACAATTAGAAAATGATACAAGAGAAGTATTAAAACTACATCCTTATATAGCGCCTTATAAAGTAGCGGTATTGCCTTTATTAAAAAAATATCACAGTGAAAAAGCAGAAGAATTATTTGAATTATTTTCTAAAAACTTTATGACAACTTATGATGAAGCAGCATCTATTGGTAAAAGATATAGAAGACAAGATGCAATTGGAACACCATTTTGTATAACTATTGATGATGAAACTATTAATAATAATACTGTAACAATTAGAGATAGGGACACAATGGAACAAATTACTTTAACTATAGAAGAAGCAATTGAATATGTAAATAAAAAAATAAAATTTTAAAAA
>JAWXUI010000022.1:0-16522 GCA_044432805.1 Mycoplasmatota bacterium
TACATCAAAATTATTTGGAATTTATATAATTATAATTTCTATTTTAGTTTTATCTCATACATCATATTTAACTGATAATAATTTAGAAAATTTTGGCATTATAACAGAAACTGTCAATAATTTTTTAGAGGCTGCATCTGATGTAACTCGACCACAAGGTGGAGGAATCATAGGTGCTATATTTTCCTTGTTATTTGTTACAGGATTTGCACGAGAAGGCACTATTATAATTACATGGACCTGTTTATTTTGTGGAATAATAATGGTTACTGGTTTATCGTTTATTGATGTTATTAGAAATAATATTCCTGATTTAAAAGCTAATAAAAAGGTAAAAAAAGAAAAGAAAGATAAAGAAATTATTAAAAAGGTAGAAGATGAATATGAAGAAGATAATAAAATTGTCGTTACTTCTGTTGATGAATTAATTAATATTGGAAGCGATAAAGAGGAAAAAATTGATCTAATAAAAGAAATAGAAAAAGAAGAAAAAGTTGAAAAAATCGAAAAAGTTGAAGATAGAGTCGACATAAATATAAATGGGAATAAGTTATATAAATTACCTAGTATAAATTTATTGGAAAAAGTTACTAAAAATAATGATAAGGAAAATGCTAAAGCAATAAAAGATACAGTACCTTTAATAGAGGCTGTTTTAGCGGACTTTGGTATCGTTGCAAAGGTTGTAAAGGCAAATGTAGGACCTTCTGTAACACAGTATGAAATGGAATTAAAGACTGGTACAAAAGTTAGTAAGATATTATCTATTCATAGAGAAATTGCTTTAGCGTTAGCTGCTAAAGATGTTAGAATTCAAGCACCAATTCCTGGTAAGAAAACAATAGGTATTGAAATACCTAATCCAAAAATATCTATGGTCGGTGTTAGAGAAATTTTAGAACGTATTCCATCTAATTTAGAAAATTCAAAAGTTCTAGCAGTTTTAGGTAGAGATATTATGGGTAAACCACAATGGATGGAGATAAATAAAACACCACATTTACTTGTTGCTGGATCTACTGGTTCAGGTAAATCCGTTTGCATAAATAGTATTATTACATCTATTTTAATGCGTGCTAAGCCAAGTGAAGTTAAATTAGTTTTAGTTGATCCAAAAAAAGTTGAGTTATCTATGTATAATGGTGTACCTCATCTTTTAGCGCCTGTTGTTACGGATCCTAAAAAAGCAAATATTGCACTTAAAAAAATAGTGGTTGAAATGGAAAGAAGATATGATATATTTTCTGAAAGTGGGACTAAAAATATAGCTGGATATAATATGTATATCGATAAAAAAAATGAAGGATTAAGTGATGAAGAAAAAATTTCTCATCTTCCTTTTATAGTTGTTATTATAGATGAGTTAGCGGACCTTATGTTAGTTGCTGCTAAAGAAGTAGAGGATTCTATTATGCGTATTACACAAATGGCAAGAGCTGCTGGTATACATTTGATAGTTGCAACACAAAGACCATCTACTGATGTTATAACAGGTGTTGTAAAAGCAAATATTCCTTCTCGTATTTCATTTGCTGTTTCTTCTAGTATAGATTCTAGAACAATATTAGATCAAACTGGGGCAGAAAAATTACTTGGTAAGGGAGATATGTTATTTATGCCTCAAGGGGAAAATACTCCAATTAGAATTCAGGGAACATTTATTTCGGAAGAAGATATAAAAGCTGTTGCAGATTATACTATTTCTCAACAAATCGCACAATATGATGATTCTTTATTATTAGAAAAAGAAGATATGAATGCTACTACTATGGTTGAAGAAAATGAAAATGATGAGCCTTTATATAATGATATAGTTGAGTTTGTTGTTACTCAAGGAAAAGCAAGTGCTTCTTTATTACAAAGAAGATTTAGATTAGGATATAACAGAGCGGCACGTTGTATTGATTTACTAGAAGAAAGAGGAATAATTGGACCTAACAATGGATCTAAGCCTAGAGAAGTTTTAGTTAAATTAGATAGAGAAGATTAATTTTATTTATAAAAAACATAAATTTTTACAAAAAGATGTCTTTTGATTAAATTAAGAAAGTAAAAAATTATTTGATATTTGAAAATTTAGTATTGAATTTAATTCATAAAGAATACTTCTAAAATAATAACAAAATAATAATTTAGTTATTATAAATAAAGCGAAAAGAGTAAAATTTATTCTTTTTTTTTTAAATTTATGATATAATTTTACAAGGTGATATTATGGCAAAATATGATGCTAGTTCGATAAAAGTTTTAGAAGGGTTAGAAGCAGTTAGAAAAAGACCAGGGATGTATATTGGTTCAACAGATAAAAGAGGACTACATCATTTAGTATGGGAAATAGTTGATAATGCAATTGACGAAGTAATAAATGGACATGGTAAGAAAATAAAAGTAACTATCCATAAAGATGATTCAATAACAGTTGAAGATGAGGGTAGAGGTGTTCCAACAGGGATGCATGCAACAGGTGTTTCTACACCAGAAGTCGTGTATACTGTACTTCATGCCGGTGGTAAATTTGAAGAAGGCGGGTATAAAGTATCTGGTGGACTTCATGGAGTAGGAGCTTCTGTAGTAAACGCATTAAGTGAATTTTTAGAAGTAACTATTAAAAATAATGGATATACGCATTTCATTCGTTTTGAAGATGGCGGTGTAACTAAAATACCATTAAAAAAATTAGAAAAAACAAGTAAAACAGGAACAAAAGTACACTTTAAACCAAATAAAGAGTTATTTTCTACTACACATTTTTCATTTACAACAATATGTGAAAGAATGCAAGAAAGTGCTTTTCTACTTAAGGATTTATATGTTGAAGTACTAGATGAAGCAGACGATAAAAAGGAAATTTTTCATTATGAAGATGGATTAAAATCTTTTGTTGAATATTTAAATGAAGATAAAAAAGCATTACATAAAGTAGTGTCGTTTAATGGGACAAAAGATAAAATTAATGCTGATATAGCATTTCAATATACAGATAGTTATTCTGAAAATATTATTAGTTTTGTAAATAACGTAAAAACAATAGATGGTGGAACTCACGAAGTTGGTCTAAAAACAGCACTTACTAGAGTATTTAATGATTATGCAAGAAAAAATAATTATTTAAAACCAAAAGATAAAAACTTTGAAGGAAATGACACAAGAGAAGGTATAACGGTAATTTTATCAATTCAAATACCAGAATCTTTATTACAGTTTGAAGGACAAACAAAATCTAAATTAGGTACTAGTGAAGCAAGATCAATAATAGAAAATATAATGAGTGAAAAATTAGAATTTTTCTTAGAAGAAAATAAAGAAGTAGCTACTAAAATATTGGATAAAATGGTTAAATCAAAAGTAGTAAGAGAAGCAGCTAGAAAAGCAAGAGATGAAGCTAGAAACGGTAAAGATAAAAATAAAAAAGAAAGAGCTTTATCTGGAAAACTTTCGCCAGCGCAAACTAAAAACAAAGATAAAAATGAACTATATTTAGTCGAAGGAGATTCGGCAGGTGGTTCTGCAAAAGGTGGCAGAGACAGAAAATTTCAAGCAATCCTTCCTTTAAGAGGAAAAGTAATTAATACACAAAAAGCAAGATTAGAAGAAATTTTGAAAAACGAAGAAATCAACACTATGATTCATGCAATAGGAGCTGGAATTGGAAGTGACTTTGAAATAAGTGATTGTAATTATGATAAAGTAATTATAATGACCGATGCCGATGATGACGGAGCGCATATTCAAGTTTTATTATTGACTTTCTTTTATAGATATATGAAACCATTAATAGAAAATGGTAAACTTTTTATAGCACTTCCACCATTATATAAAATAGATTATGGAAAAAAACATTTTTATGCTTGGACCGATGAAGAATGGAAAGACATTATGAATAATAATTCAGGAAAAGCAACTGTCCAAAGATACAAAGGATTAGGTGAAATGAACGCGGATCAATTATGGGATACAACAATGAATCCAGAAACTAGAAGTTTAATTAAAATAAATATTACAGATGCTGCCTTAGCAGAAAAAAGAGTATCAGTTTTAATGGGAGATAATGTAGTACCTAGAAAAGAATGGATTGAAGAAAACGTAGAATTTACTAACGAAGATGATTTTAAAATAAATTAATGTAGTTATCTACATTTTTTATTTACTAAAAAAAAAATATATAGTAAAATGATATTAGAATAGAGGTAATAAAATGGAAAAAGGATTTACATTAATAGAATTATTAGGTGTTATTGTCATTATTGCTTTAATATCCTTGATTATTTTCCCTACTATTATGAATAATATAAATGCTTCCAGGGGATCAATAGATAGTTTGACAGAATCTTTAATTAAAACAGCTACAGAACTTTATGTACAAGAAAATGCATATATTTATAATTTATATGAAGGAGAAAGATATTGTATAACACTTGAAGATTTAGTAAAAGCGAACTTATTGACAGCCCCAATATTAAATTCTAATCAAGAAGAAATAAAACTATATACTTTCGTTCAAACTGATATTACAAGTGACAAAACTATATATACAATTGTCGATGATTGTGAACCAATATATGTAGAGATACTTGAAGAAGATTTAGAAACCGAGTAAATTACAAAATAAAATTTGATTTATCCGTTTGTAATATTAATTAATTTATAAAAAATATAGATTTATCTGTATTTTTTTTATATAATAAGTAAAGGTGATAAAAATGCAAGAAGTAATAAAAAAGATACATGACTATTCTTTAGAAGAAATTATGGGTGAAAGATACGGAAGATACGCTAAAACAATAATTCAAGACAGAGCTATTCCAGATGCAAGAGACGGTCTTAAACCAGTGCAAAGAAGAATATTATATGCCATGTATTTAGAAAAAAACACATATGATAAAGGATATCGTAAAAGTGCTAAGACGGTTGGAAATGTAATAGGTAACTATCATCCACACGGAGATTCTAGTATATATGAAGCAATGGTAAGAATGAGCCAATCTTGGAAACAAAATATGGCATTAGTTGATATGCACGGTAATAACGGATCAATGGATGGTGATTCACCAGCGGCGATGCGTTATACAGAAGCAAGATTATCTAAAATATCAAACGAACTTTTAAAAGATATAAAAAAGGACACTGTAATATGGGCTCCTAACTTTGATGATACAGATTACGAACCAACGGTACTGCCAGCCAAATATCCTAATTTATTAGTAAATGGATCAACTGGAATATCAGCTGGATACGCAACTAATATTCCACCACATAACCTAGAGGAAATAATAAATGCAACAATAAAGAGAATTGACTCTCCAAATTGTAGACTAGATACATTATTAGAAATAGTAAAAGGTCCAGATTTCCCAACGGGAGGTATAGTAGAAGGTAAACAAGGAATCATTGATGCATTTACTTGTGGAAGAGGTAAAGTTATTGTTAGGTCTAAGTATGAATTCGCTAAAGAAAAAACAAAAGAACAAATTGTAGTAACAGAAATACCTTTTGAATTAAATAAAGCGTCTTTGGTAAAAAAAATAGATGATATAAGAATCGATAAGAAAATAGAAGGAATATCAGAAGTAAGGGATGAAAGTGATCGTAATGGTCTAAGAATCGTAATTGATTTAAAAAAAGATTCTAATAAAGAATTAATTTTAAATTATTTATTAAAAAATACTGATTTGCAAACAACATACAATTATAATATGGTTTCAATTGTTAATAGGGTTCCCAAAACACTAGGGTTAATTGAACTATTAGATGCTTATATTAATCATCAAAAAGAAGTAATTATAAAAAGAACAAATTTTGATTTAGCGTTTGCTAAAAAAAGATTTCATATTGTTAATGGATTAATAAAAGCTGTATCTATTATTGATGAAGTTATAGCAACTATTAGAAAAAGTAATAATAAAAATGATGCAAAGATTAATTTAATAAAAAACTTTTCTTTTACAGATGAACAAGCAGAAGCTATATTAATATTACAATTATATAGATTAACAAATTTTGATATAGTAACGCTAGAAGAAGAAGCATCTAACTTAGAAAAAACAATAGCATTACTTGAAGCAATATTATCTGATGAAGATAAATTAAAATCAGTAATGAAAAAAGAATTAAAAAATATAAGAGACGAATATAAACAAGATAGAAAAACATTAATAAGTGATACTATAACCGAAATAAAAATAGATAGTACACATCTAATTAATAAAGAAGATGTAATAGTTGTAGTTACAAAAGAAGGTTATATAAAAAGAGTATCATTAAGAAGTTATAATAAAGACGAAGATACAACATTAAAAGAAGAAGATTATTTAATTGGACTTTATGAAATGAATACATTAGATAACTTATTATTATTTACAAATAAGGGTAATTATTTACAAATACCAGTTCATGAAATACCTGATTTAAAATGGAAAGAATTAGGAAAACATGTATCAAATGTAGTTAAATTAAGCGCTGATGAACAAATTTTATCGTCTCTTCCAGTTTATGATTTTGATACAGAAAAATATGTAACAACATTTACAAAAAATGGGATGGTAAAAAGAAGCTTATTAAAAGATTATAAATTACTTCGTTATTCAAAACCAGTTACAAATATGAAACTAAAAGAAAATGATGAAGTTATATCAATAAGTTATAATAACTATGACCAAACTTTAGTAGTAACTAAAAATGGATTTGGCCTTTTGTTTGATACCATTGATATACCAATTACTGGAGTTAAATCTGGTGGAGTTAAAGCAATAAACTTAAAAAATGATGAAGTTGTAAGCGGTTTAATTATTAATGAAGGATTTAATTACATAACTTTATTTACAGAAAAAAATACAGGTAAAAGAGTAAAAATATCACAATTAGATAAAGGTAATAGGGCAAGAAAAGGAAGTCTTTTAATTAGAGATGTAAAAACAAACCCTTATTATTTAACAAATTGTTTTGTTGTTAATTCAAAAACATCAATTGGGTTACTTACAAATGAAGAAATAACTTATATAAAAATAACTGAATTACCAATTAATGACAAATTACAAACAGGAAGTCAAATAACAAAACAAATTATAAAATCTATTTTTATAAAAACTGTTTTAGAAAATAAAAATACAAAAGAAGAAATTATAATTGAAAAACCAACAATAGAACAAATAGATGAACAAATTTTAACAATCGATGACTTTTTAGACGATTTTAAAATAGAGTAATTCTATTTTTTTTATGATATAATGATCATAGGTGATAATATGAAAAAATTATTAAAAATATTTTTTGTTATTTTAATATTAAGTTTAATAGGTTTTAGTGTATATTTTTATTTAAATTATGAAGAAGAGGAAAAAGAAATTGTAGAACTTGTACCAACAAAAGTAGATGTTCCTGAATTACAAATAATTGACGTTAATTCAGATAGTAGAAATATAGCTGTAATGATTAATAATATTTCAACAGCTGTTCCATATCATAGTGGTCTTCAACAAGCGCATACTGTTTATGAAATTATAACAGAAGGTGGAATTACAAGATTAATGGCAGTATTTAAAGATCAAGATTTATCAAGTGTTGGTTCAGTTAGATCATCTAGGCATTATTTTTTAGATTATGCTTTAGAAAATGATGCAATTTATGTTCATTATGGTTTTAGTGAGTATGCTAAAAGTGATATATATTCTCTTGGAATTAATAATATAAATGGATTGTATGATAATGCATTTATCAGATTAGATTTGCCTATAGCGTATGAACATACGGCTTATACTAATAGTGATTTAATAAATAGTTATATTGAAAGTAAAGGGTATGATACAACATCTGATACAGTTTTATTAAATTATTCTGTTTTTAATGTTAACTTGTCTACAATAAATGAGTCTATTGTTGCAAATGAAGTAATGATAAATTATTCAAGTTATGATAATACATCATTTGTTTATGATAGTGAAAATCAAGTTTACAATAGATTTAAAAACGGAGTTGCTCATAGTGATTATGTTACGGGGTTACAATATACAGCTAAAAATATAATTGTTTTAAAAGTTGAAAATTATTCAATAGATAGTTATGGAAGACAGGATTTATATAATATAGGAACTGGAAGCGGTTATTACATAACTAATGGATATGCAGTAGAAATAACATGGGAAAAAGAAAGCCGAGAATCTCAAACTATATATAAAGATTTAAATGGAAATGAAATTTTTATAAATGATGGCAATACTTATATTCAAATACAACCTATAGATCAAGATTTAATAATTAGTTAAATATTTTGATTTATTATGTAAACAGTTAGAAATTAACTGTTTTTTCTTTACAAAAAAATAAAAAAATAGTAGTATTAATATAGAAGTAGTGTATATGTCAGTAAATTTTAGTTAAGGTGTAAAAATGTGGCGAGCAGCAAATTGTGGGGAATTAATCTTTAATAGATTATGGGTATATGTTGATAAGGAGTGAAAAATGAAAAAAAATAAAATTCTTTTTATGGCAATTGCAACATTGTTATTAACATCAGGATGTTTTGGTGAGGAACAAAGCGAAATAAATAGTAATCTTGCTGAAACAAAAAATAATATGATTAATAATTTAGAAACTTATAGTTATGATGTAATTATGACTACAGACGTGTCTTATATGACTATAGAAACAGAAATGAATTGTGCCGCTGATTTAAATAGTGAAATAACGTATTGTAAATCAACAACAATGGGTATAATAACAGAAACTTACACTGACTATGGAAATGATATAACTTACTCTAACACTACTTATACAGATTGGGAATCATCATCATTAGATTCTAGTATCAATCAAATAGATGGTTATCTAAATGTAATTGAATACATATATGATGTAAAAACAGAAGAAACAAGTACTGGAACTCTATATTCTGGATATATTGATTCTAGTAAATTATTAGGTGCTATGAGTGAATCGGATGATAGTTTATCAAGTAGTAGTGCAGATGAAAATAGTATTTATATTGAAGTTCTTGTAAATGATGATAATTATGTAGAAACAATATATTATGATATGGAAATTTCTGGAATGAGTTATGAAATTGAAGTAGAATACTATGATTACAATACAAGCAAAAGTTTAGTAATACCAGATATATTACAATAAGGAAAGAGGTTTTTAGAATGGAAAATATATTAGAAAAAATGAAAACAACAAGATTATTAGCGACAATAGGTGTTGTTGCGTTATTAATAGGAGTATTCTTCACTTATTTAAGTTTAGATGTATACTTATATAGTAGTAAACTTGTATTAATTAACTATTGGGAAGGTAAAACAATATTTGCCCTAACACTTATAAATTTATTATATATTTTTAAAGATTATGTTAAAAAATATGTTCCAAAAATGTATGACAATGAAATAGGAAGAAAAGTAGATGAAATTAATAATCCAAAAGTATTAATAGTTCCAACTGCTATCATAGCTATCTTAGCAATATATTTAGTAAGTGAAATTGATGTATCTTCAGAATATATTGAATATGGTTTAGGATTTTATGCATTATGGGTTGGAATTATAGCTTTAGGAGCACATTCTTTCTTATATAAATATGAAAATATGCCAGTAGTTCAACCAACACAACAACCAATGAATAATAATTATAATCAACCAATGCAACAACCAATGAATAATAATTATAATCAACCAACACAACAACCAATGAATAATAATGTTCAATCAATGAAAATATGCCCAACATGTTCTGCACAATGTGATATTAATACAAAATTTTGCCCAAAATGTGGTAGACAATTTTAATAAATAATAAAAATTAAGAATATAGGTTATGTAGGAGGTAATTAATGAAAAAAGAAACAAAAAAAGAAACAACGCCAGTAGAGACAGCACCAGTAGAAGCAACTCCAGTAGAAGCAACTCCAGTAGAAGTGGCTCCAGTCATGGTGCAAACAGTAGAAGTTAAAAAAAGATTTTGTCCAAACTGCGGAAGACAATTAGGTGAAAATGAAATTTGTAGTTGTCAAACAGTTAAAACAAGTGATTTTGATTTTCAAAAAACAGCAATAGAAATAAAGGATTTAATTGTTAGCGTATTTAAAAAACCAGTAACAACAATTAATTCTATTATGGGAGCACAAAGTAATACGACAACATATATGTTATTAGGTTTAGTCGTATTAGTGGCAGCATTAGTATCAACGCTAATGGTAAAGGAATTAACAGAAAGTATTAGTTCATTATTTGGATTTGGATATTATTCATATAATAGTGTTGAATTTGATTTTTTAGATACATTTATTAAAACAATTCTTTCAAGTGCAGGATACTTAGCTATATTAGTAACATCTATATGGTTAGTAGCAGAAAAATTATTTAAAAAACAATTCACATTTAAAAATAGTTTAACTTTAGTAGCGAATACATCTTCAATTAATGTTGTAGTGAATTTATTAACACTAATTGCAATGTATTTATCAGCGCAAATCATGACATGTGTAATGTTAATTGGTGGTTTATTTTATAACTGTGTATTATTCCAAAGCATTAAATCAACAACCAATACAGAAGATGATAAAGCAAGTTATATGTTTGTTACAATTATGTCAGTAGTAGCTGTTGTGGTTTATATAGTTTTAAAAGTAATTAATTAAAAATTTTTACTTTTTTTTTGTATTTATAGTATAATAAAATAAGAAAGTATTAAAGGTGAAATATGAAAGTATTATTATATACAGAAAATTTAAAAACCATTTCAAAATCAGGACTTGGAAAAGCAATAAACCATCAAAAAAAAGCATTAGAATTAAACAATATAGAATATACAACAAATAAAAACGATGATTATGATATTCTTCATTTGAACTTTTTTGGGCCAAATAGTTATTTATTAGCGAAAAAAGCAAAGAAACAAGGTAAAAAAGTTGTCTATCATGCCCATAGTACAGAAGAAGATTTTAGAAATTCATTTTTATTTTCTAATGTAGCCGCACCTTTATTTAAAAAATGGTTAATAAAGTGTTATACTCTTGGAGATTATATAGTAACTCCAACACCATATTCTAAAATGTTGTTAGAAAATTATGGAATCAAAAAACCGATTCGTGCTATATCTAATGGAATAGATTTATCTAAATTTAAAACTGACAAAAAACTAGGAAATGAATTTAGAAAAATGTATAATATTAAAAAGAATGAAAAAGTTATAATTGGAATTGGTTTATATATTAAAAGAAAAGGAATTATAGATTTTGTTGAATTAGCTAAGATGATGCCGGAATATAAATTTATTTGGTTTGGATATAGTCCGCTATCTGCAGTTGCAAATGATGTTAAAAAAGCAGTAAAAACAAAATTAGACAATTTAACATTCGCTGGATATGTTGATAGTTCAGTAATCGCAGGAGCAATGAATGGAGCAGATCTATATGTTTTCCCAACATTAGAAGAAACAGAAGGGATTCCTATTATAGAAGCATGTGCTTGTCAAATAGATGCAATTGTAAGAGATATTCCAGTCTTTGAAGGTTGGTTATTTGATAATATAAATATATATAAAGCAAAAGATGTTTTTGAATTTGAAAAAAAGATAAAATTAATATTAAATAAAAAATTACCGTCTATTACACAAGATGGATTTAAAGTAGCGCAACAAAGAGATTTAAAAATAATTGGAACTCAATTAAAAGAAGTATATGAAATTGTAAGTAAAATGTAAAGTTAAAAAAACAAAATTTTAAAAGTGAAAAAATTATGATAAAATTAAATAGTAAGGAATTGATAAAATGTTTGATGTACAAATAAATAAATTAAAAGAAAATAAAATATTTTTTATCATAATTCCCATTATTCTAATTATATTTATTTCTGTTAATTTTTTAATAGATTATGAGATGCAAGCCCAAGAAACTGATTTAGAAGTAAATGGTGAAAGTAATATAAATTCACTTGTTATAAATGAAATAATGACTTCTAATGATGGAGCTGTTGCTGATGGTTTTGGACTAACTTATGATTGGGTTGAAATCTATAATGGAGAAAGCAAAGCAATTAACTTAAAAAATTATAGTTTGACTGATGATTCGTCTACGGTTAAATGGGTTTTTCCAGAAGTAACAATAGAAGCTGGTGAATATTTAGTTGTTTATTTAAGTGGAGATTATCAAGAAGGATTATATGCATCATTTAAATTAAAAAGTTCTGGCGGGGAAGAATTGATTTTAACCAATAGTGCTAAAAAAGTTTTGGATGCCGTTGAAACAGTTTCATTAAGTGACAACCAAGTAATGGCAAGGGACTTAGATGGAAATTGGCTAATAACTTCTACGTTTACACCTGGATATATAAATACGATTGAAGGACAAGATAAATATAGAAGTAACTTATGGGCAGAATCCGATTTAGTAATAAACGAAGTTTTAGTAAGAAATAATGGTAATTTTGCAAATGAAGATGGCATATATTCTGGATATATCGAAATAATTAATTTAGGTGATGAAATTAATTTAAATGGTTATTCTGTATCTAATACATATGATGCACCTTTTAAATATCAAATAGGTGATGTAACATTAAAAACAGGAGAAGTATATTTAATATATACTGAAGATTATAGTTCAGATTTAAACTATAGTAATTTTAAATTAACAAGTAAAACCGGAGAAGCTATTTTAACAAATAATACAGGTCAGATAATAGATGCCGTTGAATATACAAATTTAACATCTGGAGTAGCGTTAATATTGGAAGATGGAGTCTATTATGAATCATCAGATATTTCACCAGGTTTTACAAATGATTTAATAGAACAATTTTTAACTAAATATAAAGCAAATAACAATACATTAATTATAAATGAAGTTATGAATAACAATATATCTTATTTAGTGCAAAATGGTGATAATTACTATGATTGGGTTGAATTAAAAAACAACTCAAATGAAAGTATTAACTTAAGCGATTATTATTTAACAACAGATGAAACAATTGAAAAGTATAAGTTACCAGATGTTGTTTTAGAACCAGGTGAATTATTTGTAATAATGTGTTCAGGAGATACAAATCTTTCAAACACAAGTTATTATCATGCTGATTTTAAAATAGGTGATAATGAAACAATATATATATTAAAAGATAAAGAAATAGTTGATTCAGTATTTGTATATAATTTAACAACAAATTATTCGTATGGAAGAAATAATACAAATGGATTTTACTATATAAGTACGCCAACACCTAATAAAAGTAACAATAGTGGTTCATCTGCAATAGCATACGTACCACTTAATAACACTGTATCAGGAATTTATGATGATGTAACTGATTTATCAATAGAATTAACAGCAAATGGGACTATTTATTATACATTAGATGGAAGTACACCTACCTCAAGTTCCAATGTATATACAAGTCCTATTTTTCTTAGCGAAACATCAGTTATAAAATATATGGCTGTTGAAGCAAACAAAAAAAACAGTGAAATAACTACAATGTCATATATTATTAACGAAAATCATACGATGCCAGTCTTGTCAGTAGTAACGGATCAAAGTGAATTTGATAATTTACAAAGCGATGCTTGGAATGAAACTTTAGAAATATCTGCTAATGCAGAGTTGTTTGAAGATGATGGAACATTTAATATAGATTGTGGATTAAAATTATTCGGTGGTTCAACTAGAGGATTAGATAAAAAAAGTTTTCAATTAAAGTTTAGAAGTGAATATGGTGCATCAAAATTAAATTATCAAGTATTTGATGACCGTGATTTTTCATCATTTGATTCATTAGTATTAAGATCAGGATCACAAGATTATGAAAATGCTTTTATAAGAGATGTTTTAGGTACTAGTTTAGTTGATGATTACACTGATATAGATGTTCAAGCATATAAACCAGTTGTTCTTTATATTAATGGGGAATACTGGGGAGTTTATAATATAAGAGAAAAAGTAGAAGAAGAATTTATTTCTAATCACTATAGCGTTGATGAAAGTGCTAATATTATAAGAATTGACAATGATATAACAGCTGGAAGTATAACAGAATATAGTAGTTTAATAAGTTATGTTAATGCTTATAATTTAAGTGTTGATACTTATTATGATTATATAGATTCACAAATAAACTTAGTTAATTTATGCGACTTTTGGATAGCACAAAATTACGTCACCAATAACGACATTGTAAATGTACGGATGTTCTCACATGAGGATGTTGATGATGGAAAATGGAGTTATATTTTTTATGATTTAGATTATGCTTTTTATAACTACTCAACTAATTATTATACATTTTCAACTTCTGCAACTGGTATGAGAGAATATGGATATTCAACAGATTTTCTAAGAAATTTAATGGAAAATGAAGAATTTCAAGAATTATATTTACAACGTTTGAGTTATAATTTAGAATATACTTGGAATAAGGAAATTGTTTTAGAAAGACTTGATGAAATATATAATTATTATTTACCAGAAATGTCAAGAGATAAAGAAAGATGGGGTTCTACTTTAGAAGATTGGCAAAGTAATATTGAAGATTTAAAAACATACATTGAAAAAAGAGAAACATATCTTTTAGCGCAAACAAAATCATTTTTTAATTTAACAGATGCACAAATGGAAGAGTACTTTGGGTGATAATATGAAATATAGACATGAAATAAAATTTATTATAAATAGTAATCAAGCAGAAATGTTAAAAATAAAATTACGACTATTAATGACTCCTGATGCCAATAGTGTAGACGGGTCATATAGAATAACTAGTTTATATTTCGATGATTTATCTTCAAGTGCATATTATGAAAAATTAAATGGTGTTTTGTTTAGAAAGAAATATCGTATAAGGTTATATGATAATAATACATCTTTTATTAGATTAGAATGCAAATATAAAGATGATAATATGACTAGAAAAAAACAAGTTAAGGTAAGTATGGATCAAGCAATTGATTTAATAAATAAAAAAGAATTTGAAAGTAAAAATGATTTGATTAAACAATTTTTTGATGACGTTAGATTAAAAAGTCTAATGCCTTCAGTTATTGTTGATTATAATAGATATGCATTAACTTATCCAATAAGTGATGTTAGAATTACTTTTGATTCACATATAAAGTCAGGAAATTTTAATAATAATTTATTTGATTTTGATAATGTGCATACAGCTGTTATTGATGATGATATATTAGTGTTAGAAGTAAAATATAATGAAATACTTCCAGAAGCAATAGCGATTATTTTGTCAACAGTTCCAATGTTTAGACAAGCGTATTCGAAATTTGCAATATGTAGAAGTATTAAGTAGGGGGAAATATGGAATTTTTAGATCAAATAAAAGATGGAATAGTATCAGAATTTACAGGAACAATTACAGTAAATCAAATTATATTAAGTTTAGTAACAACTTTTATAATTAGTTTGTTTATTGTATATATTTATAAAAAAACATTTAATGGTGTAGTTTATTCAAAATCATTTGCATTAAGTATTGTTTTGTTATCTTTAACAACATCATTAATTATAATAACAATTAATTCTAATTTAGCGCTTTCATTAGGTATGGTAGGTGCTTTATCAATAGTTCGTTTTAGAACAGCTATTAAAGAACCAATTGATACAGCATTCATGTTATGGGCTATTACTGGAGGAATTATGACTGGAGCAGGACTTTATTTAGTCGCTCTAGTCGGTTCAATTTGTTTAGGTCTTTTATATTTTGCTAGTTATATTTTAGGATTTAAAATTAACTCACAATATTTATTTGTTTTAAAATATGAATTGGATTCAGAAGATATTGTAAATAAATATTTAAATAAACTAGGGAAATATAAAGTAAAAAGTAAATCAATAAGTGGAAATACAGTTGAATTGACTTTTGAAGTTGAATTAAAAAACAACGATACTTCAATTATTAACAATTTCAATAAATTAAATGGTGTAATAAGCGCTAGTATAATAAGTTATCAAAACGATTTTGGTGCTTAATAAATATTAAATATATACAAAAGTATATATTTTTTTGTTAATATAACTAGTTTTATTTATATTAATTAATTTAAGTGCTATAATAATTGGAAAAGGAGAAAGTAGTATGACAATAAATAAATATGATGAGTACTTGCATTTGTTAATAAAACGAAAAAAATACGATCTCGCTAATTATTTGTGGCAAGATATTGAAAGTAATTTAGAATTAGTAAAACAAGCAAGTGATGTGAAAAGGGATAAATTTGATGAACGATACTCAGTTAATTGTTTAACTATTTGCGAATGGATATTAATTAACTACCAAACTATAGATAGTGAGGCTTATACTAAATTAGCAAACGTAGTTTTACAATATCAAGATATTGCTAAAATACGAACTTCTAATGATAAATTTTCGTTTTTGCTTTTACTTTTAGGTAATCCAAATTTTAAGTTATCTAAAGAACAAAAAGATTTTATTGAAAATGAAGCCGAATATAAACTTGCACCTATTAGTGTTAAAAATGAAAGAGAAGAACCATTATATTTAACAAATGTTAATAATCATGGAGTATA
>JAWXUI010000023.1:0-16310 GCA_044432805.1 Mycoplasmatota bacterium
TAGTAAATTGTTTTGAATTTTTAAATCTTCGTTTTGAATTTTTTACAGAAATATATTTAGTATATTTTTTATTAGATTTATTCAATTTATTTAATCTTTTTTCTTCCTTATCTCTTTTTGATTTTTGAAATATAACCATTAAGTTTTTTTACCTCCTTGTCATCTTCAAAATAAATGTAATTTTTTCTTTTAAATAAATATTTAATAACTAATCCAACTAATTTATACATCCTATTTTTATTTGATACAAATGTTGGAATAAGCATAAATAAACCAGTTATTAATATTACTAATGAAAAAACTCTAGTACTTTCTATTGAGAATAAAATTAAAAATATAAATAGTATTGGTAAGCCCACAAATAAATCTTGTAACTCAATAAATTTGCCTAAATTTTTATTTAATGTTTTTATTGTTATATACATCTTAATCCCCCTTACTTCTATATCTATTTCTATAGTTTCTTGTTGGTGTTATTGTATTTATAGCAGATGAAATATCTGAAGAACCACTTCTCATCATATTGGAACCTATACTACCTATTTTATTTGATAATGTAGGTGATCTTTTTCCATTTTCACTTGTATTAAATAATTTATTATTGGCTTTATTTTCCATCCCTTTTCCATACGATGAGATTGAATTACCCAATTTTGATAATGATGATTCACTTCCACTTTTACTACCTAAACTAGATATTGACTCTCCGAATTTAGAAATCGTTGAACCTGCTTTAGATTTTACTCCTGCTCCACCTGAAGAAATACCTGCTATTCCTTTTGTTACAGCACCTGCGCCGACTTTTCCTAATCCTAATGCTGTTAATCCAGTTGCAACAGAACTGCCTCCAGCAAAACTTCCAAAGCCCATTAAAGACATTAATTGATCTCTACCGGAATTTGCTGAAACATTTCCTCCAATAAATCTATTGACTACTTGCGAACCCGTTAATAAAAATGTTGCCGCGCCTAAAAACATTAATGATTTAACTACTACATCTTTAAATGTAAAATCAGCAAAAAAAGTAGTAACATTTACAGATTGCATTACTAAAGCAGTTATTGAAATAATTAACATAATTACAGCAGATTGTAGTACAAGTGAAACCAACTGTTCAAATAAAGCACCTCGTCTTTGTTTATTGCCCACACTAGTAGCAAATACAATAGGTGATATAGTGAATAAAAACAAAAATTCTATTTGCCTTCTTGCAAGCATCATACCACTAAAAAATAATGCATATAAAAAGAATCCACCAACTAAAAAAGCCATTATCCAATTTACAGAATATTTATAATCTTCTTCATCTGGTAAAATCCAATTTGAATCTGTTACATATTTATAATTATAAATTTTTTTTGTTGTAAAACTATCGTTTCCTATATACACTGATATATCTTCAGTTTTGTAATCTTCACTTGCAATATAACCATCAGTATGAGTAACATATAAACTTAACATACTATCAGATATAGTTACATTATTACTGTCAAATATATTTGCTGTATAACCACTTAACATAATAGAAAAAGTACTGACTTGCGAAAATAAAAATGTTGATAACAATATCATACATATACATTTAGCACTATCATTTACTATTTGACTTGTTGATAAACCCTCATCAGGTTCTAAAAGCTTTGATATGAACTTCCACATTATAAACAAAGCAATTAGCGTTAATGCAATAGTTATTACTCCAGTATGAAAACTTTTGAATAAATTATTATTTGCTAAACTATCAACAATATTATAAGAATTTACTTCTTTTAATATTTCAAAAAGTACATCTATTAGAGAAAAAATAAAATCTATAATTTCCCAGCCAATTTCTCTTAAAAGATCAAATGCTTTTAATATCATTTATCCCCCTTTAAGTTTGAAATAAACTTATAATAACATTTACAATTGAAATTGCTAAAATAATACCTATAATCCCAAACATAGTTTGTATAATTCTTTGCTTAACTCTTGCTTTTTGTTCTACATCAGCAACAGCATATAATATAAATCCTATAATTAATGACAATCCCCCTAATGCAATTCCAACTGTTAATGCCCAATTTGAAAATGTTTGAATAGCATCAATAATTGAATTAACATCATAAGTTCCACCTTCTAGTTGTGTAATTCCAGTTGATGTTTGAAATAACTTCATTTAATCCCTCCTTTTAATATTGAGAAAAGTCTTTCGACTTTTCTATTATTCTAATTCCTTATCTGTTTTATCGAGTTCTCTTTTAGAAGATAAAAATGTGATTTTTTCAACAACTATATTTGTTTTATAAAAAGTTTTTCCTTCTTTTTCATAACTTTCAGATTCGTGTCTTCCTTTTACTCCAACAATATCACCTTTTTTGCAATATTCAGCAGTGCTTTTAGCAATAGTATTCCATAATGTACAGTCTATAAAATCTGTTTCATAAACACCTTCTTCATTTTTATAATTTCTGGTTACCGCAAGAGTAATATTGGAAACCTCTTTTTCATTATCTAATTTCTTAACTTCAGGATCTCTAACTAATCTCCCTACTAAAACAACATTATTCAATATAACAATCCTCCTATATACTTATATCTTTTTCTTTTATAGTTAAAGCAACTATATAATTTTCTGTTTCCTTAATAGAATCTTTACCAAATCTTTTTTTGAAGTATTTTATTTGATCATCCGTTAATGATCTATCTTCACCCATTTCATAGTTATATCCTACTAAAGCAACTGGACCACATAAAATGTCATAACCAATGAACCTATTAGGTTCCATATCTAAAATTTTTCCTTCTTCATTACATATAAAACAAACATCTTCTCTATCTTCTAAATAAGCATATTCTATATTGCCCTTAACTAATTTTTGTTTTGATTTTAATGTATTTGGAATTGTAATTTCGTATGGCACTTCTCCAGGATTAATCATTAAACATTTTAAATTTCTTTGCAATTTATCACCTCCTTTCAATATTTACTCATTAAAAAAACTCATCAAGTGAGTCATGGTATTTTTTTAAATTTTTAACATTAAGATTGAAATAATTACTAACAATGGTACTTGGGATGTAAATATTATTGTTTGTCATATAATATTTGATATTATTCTTATTACAATCTTTAATAAGTTCGATAATAATAGTACACATTTGTCTAAAATCATTATTCATTAATTTTTTTATATCTTCATAGTTTGTAAAAGATTTATTCACACAAGGATAATAATCTATCATGTTAAGTAATTTCATGATTTTCATCTTCATATTCTGTTTTAGAACACTCGCTCATATACTCATCATCAAATTCACGATTTACTTGTATATAATCTAATTCTATATTTTCATCTTTTTTGCCATCATAGTTATTTTCTTCATAGTCATCATAACTCTCACCTAATCTTGCATACCTAACTGAAAAATCGTTTTCTTTTAGATGTTCTAAACCTTCCATTACTGCATTAACATCAATATAATTTTCGGATTCATACCATTTTATGTAATCCCATCCGAAACAAATACTTTCATTACCATTTGCTATATCAATTTTATAATTTAATAAATTTTCTGTATTATTATCTTTGTCATTATTTTTTAAATAATCTTCTACAAACAACGATAGTTCTTCATATCCTTTTGTTGATAATATTATTCTTATATCAGATCTATACGCCATATTCTGCCTCTTTAAACACACTCAACATTTCTTCTAGTTCTTTAATTTCTTCTTCCGAAGATTCAACTTTTTCAATCTTTTTACCGTTCCAATATTCTATATCACCTTCTTCATTTAAACTGAATTGTTTATTCTCTTTTTTCAAGACATTTAATTCAGATAAACAAATATAAGTTATTCTAATATTTTTACTAATATAACTATTTAAATATCCTTGAATTTCAACATTTTTACCAATTTTAATATACTCTTTATATTTTTCTAGCAGTTCTTTATAAACTTTTATTGTTATAAATGAGTTATTTATTGCTATATCAAAATTAAGATATTTATTACCATTAACACTTACGCCTTCTAATCCGATTCTAGTAATAGTGCCTGCTACTTTTATTTTATTATTCATAAATTTCCTTCCTATATATTATTTAATTCTATTAATATTTATTTTTATATCTCTTTTATATCTGTTAGACATTATAGTACATAAAAACAAACACACTTTGTCATTTTGCATTGAAATTTTTTCTACCTTTTAATTCTTAAAATTCTTTTTTTATTTACATAATTTACTGTTATTAAATCATTATATTTTAATTCTGATATACTTCTTGAAATAGTTCTTGTTGTCATTTTTAAATGACTTGATAAATATTTATTTGAAGCATAACATCCAGTTTCATTTGAAGATAATGAATAAATCAAACCATAAACAAATAAACTAGAACTGGTTAATTTGTAATTGTTTATTAATACCATGGGTATTTTTAAATAATATTCCCTCAATAAGATTCAATATCCGATAAATAAAAAATAAATACATATTGTTTGTCTGTATTTTTCTTACAAGTTATTAAAATTAATACGTTATTAGTTCGATCTAAATCCATTTCTATTGTGCCAGTCTTATCTACTTCAATAATATCTGCTAATTCGTAATTATATTTAATACCTTCATAGTATATAGAAGCAACATCATTTTTCTTTAATTTATATAGATTTTTAAAATAAGATATTGATGAATTACCTGAATGTGATGCTATAACTAAAACACTATTATTTATACTTGGCATATTAGATATTTCTAGCATTTCTAATCCATAATCAACATCATTATAATTTGATGTTAAATCATATAATCCTTTTTTTAAATCTATACTTTCTATTTCTAAAATCATATTATAACTAATCGATTCGCTTTTAGAAGAAGATTCTTCATCTTCTTCATTATTTAAAATTTCTTCTTGAGATGTTTCTTCTATGTATTCCAGTATAGAATTATTTTCTAACTTCATTTCTGATTGATTTGAATAAAACCAATAAATAATTAAAATTATTGAAGTAGTTATTAAAAATAAACCAACAAATAGTGGCGCTTTACTTCTTTTTCTTTGCATAAACAATTAATCCAATTCCTATTGTTACCATAGATAAAATAATAATTACATTATATGGAACAACATTTTTTTCTGTTATTGGTACATCTATAATAATAAATTGATTAGTCATAAATTTTTCAACAATTTGTCCATCTTCTGTTATTTCAAACTCAATAATTTCTTCAGATAACAAATAACCTTCGCTAGGTTCAGTTTCTAAAATATAATAATTACCAATATATAAATCTTCTATTATAACTTTACCATCTTCATCAGTTATCCCAGTATAAATAAGTTCATCAAATTCTGTGTATACTTCTATTTTAGTATTAGGTATTGTATCTGAACTAACACTATCTACTTTTGTAAATTCTAAAGTACATTTTTTCAAATTATTTTCAATAGTTATTTCGTACTTTATTGTTTCTGTATATTGATCAATATAAGATAGTTCAATTATATAAATAGAATCATCTAAAACATAATTTTCATTTGTTTCTAGTTCAATTAAATAATAATTACCTAAATATAAATTTTCAAATAACAATACTCCAAATTTATCTGTTATTCCTGTTGTAACTAGTTCATTTTCCAAATAAACAAGTTCTCCATAAGATGTATAAATATCTTCATAAGCATATAGTCCAAATTCTACTTCACTTAACAATATAGTTTCATAATAAAAATTACCATCTTCAACAATAAATTCTTCACCTATTTTTGTTATTTCAATTTCACCTTTTACTTCTTTATTAGTAAAACTTATTTCAATTATAGGTCCTAATTCATCATCATAAATAATATTTGAATTTACACCAACTTCAAACTCAACACTTACATTATTCCATAAATAGCCATCGATAGATTGATCTACCTCTTCTAAAAGATAATTACCGTTCGATAGTGCATAAGGTGTTATTAATGTACCGCTTTCATCAGTTTCAAATTCGCAAACTGTACTATTCGTTGGATAGGTAATGCTTTGGCACACATATTCTTCATTATCTACATCATATATTCTAAATTTAATTCCTGAAATAGGTATTATTTCATTTGTATCTTCATCAACCTTGATTACTTTTAACTTTGCATTTATTTCAGCATTCGAAATTACATAAATTAAAGAGCCACCTTCTTCAGTTATATTAACTATAAAATCATCTGCATATTCATAATTAAGTGTAGTTGTTAATTGTTTAACTGTATATGAACCATAAGGCAAATCTACTTCAATTCTACCATTTTCATCAGTAACATCTGTTATTATTAATTCATCATTTACATCATAAAAACCAAATTCAACATCAGGTTCTGGAGTCATAATTCCAGTCGTATTACTAACAAAAACTTTTGTAATTTCTACTTCTCTTGTAATAACTTTTTCATATAATTCTAAACTAACAAGTAAATCATCAATACTACTTTCAAAATAATATTTTGTTTCGTCTAAAGTATAACCTTCAGAAGGTGTTATTTCTTGTAAATAATAAGTTCCAGTTTCAGATAATCTACTACTTATTGCATAACCATCATCATTAGTCACTAAAGTTTCTATTAAGTTTCCACTCAAATCATATATACCATATTCAGCACCCATCAATGTTGCTTCACCTGAAGTAGTACTTGAATTGGTCTCATAATCTAATTTATAAAATTCAACTTGCCCTGCTTCTACAGTTACATTTAAACTAGAATAAACTGGATCAACTGCACTTCTTGTAATCATTTTTTGTGTTACATCATTATAATTGATTAATTGAATAACATCAGTATCACTTTTTTTAACAAAATTTAATGTTATATTACCAGTACTAGTTGCTGTAAAACTTAACTCATTACCATTGATAACTACATTAGCAATATTATCTCCGTATACTTCATAATCTTCTAAAACATTGTTTGTATCTACCATTGTCACTTCTTCGCCAACTTGAACTACTATTGTTTTATCATTAAATGAAGGTTTAATATAATGATTATTAGCAAGTTCTACTATTTCAGCCATTTCATCTGAATAATCTAATAGTGTTCCATAACCATACCTTTCTGTATGATATGTAAATGTATAATCAGAAACTGCTTCCCATATTAAAGTTTGAGTCGCAACTCTATAATCTATTGAAGTATGATCACCATAACCGTATCCATAGTACGCGTATAAAAATATTGTTCTTAATGTATCCGCGTCCAAATTAGAAACAGATAAATCACTTGCACCATAATATGTTTCTTCGGTAATAGCAACTCCTGGTTCAATACAATATGCAGTTTCACCATTTAAATCATAAGTATAATAATTTATAGAAAAATAATAGTCTTCTTTTGTTCTTTCATAATAAATATCTGAAATTGCTTCTTTAACTAGTTCTGAACTACTATCATAAGCATATACAGATAAACCACAAATCAAACTAACTATACAAAATATAAAAGTTATTAAACTTAATTTTTTTATCTTTTTCATTTTTCATCCTTTCTAAATTTTTGTATAAAAAAAACATAACACAAGTTATGCTAATCTTTAAATCTATTACAATCTCCTGAAGAACAAACTATATCTAAATAAACTCCTAAAAACTTATTTGTAGTAGAATATATCTCTAAACAATTAAAATAGTATATTTCACTTGTATTGTTTAATGCTAGATCCGTACCTGCTAAACTACAATCCTCAAGAGATGTATATTCTATTCTACCTAAATGAATCAAATAGAATATATCATTAGTATCTACTTCATCTTCTTCTATAATTTGTGTATTAATTTCTTCCTCAATAATTGGTTTTTCTAATTCTATATTGTCATTATCATTTGTATCATTAGTTTCAAATGACTCTACCGAATTATCAACAATAATTTCTTCACTAGTAACGACATCTTTTGTATCTTTAACATCATCATTACTAATTATTATTTCAGATTCTATGACATCATCATTATTTTCATCTGATTGAATTATTTGATCGCTTTCCACCATTTCATCTATGTCATCATTTTCATATTCATTAGAATTTACAATGTTTTCTTCAGTAATTATCACTTCACTAATTTTTATTTCTACATCTTCTGTTAACAAACTATAGTATATTAAATATCCAATTGTAATAGTTAAAAATACTACTACTAAATTTAATAATTTGATTTTCAAGATAATCACCTCTCCATATATATTACATAAATTAAATTATCTGTCAAATCATTACAAACAATCATAATAACCACCTCCTTTAATAATTATTTCAATCATTGAAACACTCTTGATCAATTCCCAATGCAGTAAGTAATCTTATGTATGAAGAATTTCTTAATTTTCTTATTGTCTTTTCACAAAAATTAGTTTCAATAGAAATTTGTATATCTGTTTTTTGTTCATAAAATGCTTTATCAAATATAATTAATTCTTCTTTGCTTAAAGATTTTAGTGCTAAAGTAAATTTGGATAAAAACACTGTTCTTTCTTCTTCAATTCTTGACTCTAAATACATTTTCTTAAAAACAAAATTTTCAACTTTTGATGATTTTGTACCTTTAACAAATTGTTCATATTTAATTTCGTAATTTGTAGTAATTCTTGGAAGATCAATATCTATTTCAACATCCTCAAATCTAATAAACAATCTATATAGTTCGCTAATTTTATTATTTAGTTTATGTTTATTATATAGACTAAATTCAATATCAAGAAATCTTTCTTCTTTTGCACTTCGTTTTCTTATGCTCATAAATTACCTCCAAATTTTATTACAAAAAAAAGGGTAACTGACCCTAAAAGGTAAGTTGCCCTATAACAATTAATAGTTACTAAAAAATCTATTTTAAATTTTCTAATGTCAATAGATAATAGTTCCTTATAAAAATATTTATCACTTTGCATAAACAGTCCCCCAATCACGCAAAAAGGAAGCAAAAAGACCAGATAGCGATATTACACTATCTTTCAGGACCTCTACTGCTTCCTTAATTAATTGTTTTCTATAATACTACACTACAATTAAAAAAACAACTATTTTTCTTTAAAATCGTTGTTTTCTAATCTTTTTGTATTATATCACAATTATAACATACAACTTACCATTGTCAATGACCAAAATTTCGGCAAATTTTCGGCATTAATTTTTTCTGTATTTTAGTGTCAAAAGCGGACTATAAAACAGACATGAACCGGAATTTTATGTATAAATTATAAATTATTATTTACCTGTGAATCAATAGAATCATTAATGCATTTTATTTCTTCTAATGAAAAATTATATTTTTTATATAACTGATTTTCTATTTCCATTATACTAGCTTTCCAATTAATATCAGATTCGTTAGAAAAATTTTGTAAAGGTATAAAATGATAAACTTTTGCTGTAGCATCTTGAGTAATTTTTTTCAATCCCAACAAATAGTGGAAAAATTTTGTCTGTGTATATACAGCACAATTTAATGTTTCGACTTCAGAATTAAAAGGTCCGATTAATATATAAGTTTCTGTACAAGCTGTTCTAGGTCTTCCAATAATCGGCTTAATCCAATCGGATTTCGTATCTCCCGAACCAATAGCTTTAGGGACAAATATTTTCCATTTATCTATATATTCCGATCCTTTAATAATTTTTGTTGAATCCATATATCCAATTTGTTTATTAGCATATAATTTAACATTACTGTTATTTGACATATTTGGAGAAAAAGAAGTGTAATTTGTAGCTAAACCAAAAGGTTTTCTTGAACTTACTATAGATGAAAATGATATGGATTTAGTAGATAAAACTTTCTTTAAAATAGAAACACCTTCGTTATACCTTATAAAAACATCACTATCTTCTTCTAATAAATATCTATCCATTTTAGATATTTTATTTCCAATATGAGTATTTATTTTACAAGTCCCTTCTTCTTTATTATTAATTAAAAAATAACTAACGCCACCTTTAATCTCAACTCCAGGGAAACATTCATTTCCAGAAATATAATCATGAATAACTCTTATATTTTTATTTGCTAACATATTACTTCTAAAACTATCTAACCCTTTTCCTCCGGCAAACCACCTAGATGGTGTTATCATAGAAATATATGTTGGATCTAATTTTTTAGACAGTTCTATAAAATAATGATAAACCGGTGTTGAACTCGCTCCATGACCATCATCCATTAATTGATAAGGTGGATTTCCAACTATAGCATTAAATTTCATTTCTTCATCGCCTCTTTTCCATGTAGAACCTGTTTTTATTTTACTAGCAAAGTCTTCTATATTAGTTTTAATATCATTTAAAATGTTTGGTTCTGATATAATATTATAATTTGATCCATTATATCCTAACAAAGTTCTTAATGTTATAGCTTTCGCCATTTCTGTTTTACATAAGACAAAAATGTTTTCTTCAACTGTTTTATTCCATAATTCTTTTGCTAATTCATTTGATAACTTATTATCATCTATATTTAGTGTTCTTTGTTTATAAATACTATAAGTTATATACAATGGATATAGTCCTGTTTTGGAATTTATCTCTAAAATTTTAGACTTTGTGTTAGACAATAAATCAAGAGTTATTTCTCCGTTATGAATAAATCTTGGATCTTCTAAAGTAATAATATATTGTTCATTATTTATTTCATCTAAATCATAAAAATTATAACCTCCTAAAATATCGCCCATATGCATATTTACAGTCTTCCACGGAGTTAATACTGTTTCCTTATCTGGATTTTTAAAAGTTCTAAATATATCAGCTATTTTTTTTATTCTCTCATCTGGATATAATGTATCCGCATATTTAGCTGCGTTCCTAATCTGTCTTCCAGCTTCTATAAAAACATCTTGATCATAATATTTAGAAAAATCTTGAAACATATCCTTAGTAACACCTTTTGGCATAAATTCAGCCCAAGAATCGTTATCTATAATATTAACGAAATTATTACAATTAATATCTTCATTTTCAGAAATATTTGCACCGTATATTAATAATGGAATTCTAATTGATATTCCTCTAAGTATTGAGATTGCGGTTTGTTTTTGTCTGTTTTTTTCTTTGTGTTCTTCTATTAATTTTTTATCTTCCTCTGTCAAATCTTTTTGTTTTTTATTTTTAATTTTTTCTAATTGTTCATATTCTTCATTTGTAAATCCCAAATCACTAATAATAATTTCATCACTTTTTTTGGTTTGTTTACTTGAACCTATGATTTTTTGTAATTCAGTAAATTTTTCCAGTTCTAGACCATCTAATTTTAATAAATTATCATTGTATATTTTTATATCATCAAAACCATTTGCAACAACTTTCTGAGCAAACGATTTTTTTAATTGTTGGAGCATTGTATCAACATCATATTCTTTCATACTGGATCCCGAAACTGCTATAACCGGACAGTAATTTAAAAAATTACCCATCTGCACCTTACTTCCAACAGAACCAGCTTTAACAGATAACTGCCCAGCTTCAGCAAGCATTTTTAGTGTTCGATCCGGCGCAAAATCAAATACAAAACATTCTTCTTTTATTTTTCCACCAATATTTGCGGGGGTTTGCACTCTAAAAATTGTTTGTAAATAATTGGACGCCGATGTATTATAACTTCCGTATAACATAAGTACTGCAGTCCATGGTTTTATACTAACTCCAGTTGTTAAACGACCACAACTAATTGTTATTGTTCTTGTATCTTCGGGATTTTTTCCTTGTGCTTTAGTAACTTTTTCTAAAGAATCATTGGCATATTCTTCATCACCGTTACCAGCAACATTTATTATTTTAAATAAAGAAAACACTGGATGTGATTTTAATAACGTACTCAAAGCTTTTGCTTCTTTAACGCCAGGAACCATCCAAAGCGTGTGTCTAAAATAATCACGATATATATCTGTTGAAAAAGGATAATTGCTGTACTCATCTTTTTTTGAAATTAGATTCAAAAAACTTATAACATCGTTTTCATGAATAAAAGTACCTATTAAATTAGAGTGTGGAATTTCTTTGCCATCAAGTTCGATCTTACCTGTCCATACTTTAAAAAATTCTCTAAAATTAAATGCTTTATCTAGTATGTCTTCATAACCAACTATTAATTTATTTAAATCATATGTATAAATATTCATTCTTGGCAATTCCTCGTAAGGGTTAGAATCACCATAATTATTAAGACTCCAGTTTAATTTTGCTTCTTGTTCCATTACATAATCCCAAGTATAAATTTCATTTTCAGTATAATCACTTAGTAAATTGAATGGTGTCCCAGATAATTCTAAAATTTTAGTTGCATTTTCTGAATTATTTTTTTTAATCTCAGTAATTACTGTTTTTGCAAGCTCTGTTTGTGTTCCCTCGTGGGCTTCATCTATAACAACATAATCCCAATTAATAGAAAATACATCGTCATTTTTATCAAAATTTCCACCAGTTATTTTAGATCCTCTTAAATCTTGAATTGAAGCAAAATAAACTAATTTATTTTCATCATTTTTTAAAACATTACTTAGTTTTTCTCCATTATTTTTCGATGAATATTTAAACTCTGGCATATCATAAAAAATTTTGTTAAAATCATCATACCAGCCCTTATCAACAACAGGTCTATGAGTCATAATAAGAGTTTTTCTAAATTTTGATATTTTTGCAACTTGTAATGCCGTTAAAGTTTTTCCAAATCTCATTTTAGCATTCCAAAGCATTCTATCTGATTTTTTAAACTGTTCGAGGGTTTGAGTAATAGCGGATTGTTGCTCAGGTCTAAAAACAATAGGATTATTATATCTTGTGATTTCATTTTGCAGTAAAGATGATTTTCCATCAATTACTGCTTTAACTGCTTTTTTAGCTGTTTCTAAATCCACTTCAAACCATTCATTTTGTTTTTTTTCAGTATCAAAATAATGTTTCTTTATACCACTTCGATTTAAAATTTCATGTACTTTATAATCTCTGAAGCCTTCGTTTTTATTGTCTTTCGCTAAAGTTACAAATAACAATTCATATTTAATTCCAGCGGTAGATGTATATTCGTCAATTCTTTTTTTCGCTGATTTCACCAGATTTTCTTCAGTAAAAACTTCAGCTAATAAAGTGGCATCTCCTATTTTTAATAAGTTTTCATGTTCCCTATCATTTATTCTAAAAATATAGATTATTTTAGACTTAAATGTTGAATTAAATCCATTATTCATTTTACTTCCTCCTACTAAATAATGAAACAAATTTTATTTTTCTATTTGTTTCCCAATTCATAACTTTGCAATAAATACCATTGTGTGTCAATGGATTATTGTTTTTACACCCCTTACAACATTCAGATATTAAATTATCACCAAACAACGTTCTTTCGTATATTTCTTTTTCTGAACAAGTGTCCGGAATAACAAATTTAATTCCATCCATTTGCCACAAATTCCAAGAAATAATTTCTGCAATTTTTATTAGAATTTTTTTGTCGATTTCTTTATTAAATTTTTCTTTATAATTATCTATAAACGTATATAATAAATTTTCTCTAGCTATAAGTAAATTATCACCCTGCCATTCAAAACCATAAATAGATTTGTATATTTTAAAAGTATATTGAATCCAATCATCTTCATTGTCTACATTTTCATTTAATATCCTAAATTTTCTATCTAATAACCCTATTCTATCCCCAATTTTTATTATATCTCCCGTTACAGTATCATATCTACTTACTAAATATGGGGCTTCTCCACAAGACACCTCTAATCGTAATTCATTAATGTAGTCTTCAAATGTTTTATTCTCTGGAAATTCAATTTTATTATAATTTGTCTTCCATGATTTATCTTTTTCTTGATTAAAAACATCATCTTTATTAAACCACTCATTGTCTATTAAATTATTTTGATTATTACAAATCCAAGAGGGGGTAAACACTTCAGCTTTTTCTCTTGCTCTTAATAATTGTTCTTGTTTACTTTTACTAATCCTAGGTTTTATAACTTGTCCATAAAAACTAGTAATTTTCTCTATTTTAATTTCTTTATCGAATGTATAGAGGGGACCTCTGTTTATATAATTATTTGTAGCCCAAATAATGTTTTTATTCGTAGTTCTATCTTTTAATAATATTTCTAAAATATCAGGTTCAATCTTTATAATATTATTTTCTTTTACATCAATTTTTTCATCCATAATAAAGAACCTCCTAATTAGATTTGATGTATACATTATAACATGAAAACATTAATTCGTTATACATCTATTGGGAAGTTCTATACATAATTTTAATATTTGATTATATTTTTGCTACTTTTCGTTTGTTTTAGTTTCACTTATTTTTTCTAATATTTCAAAAGTGTTTATAAGTATTGAAAAATATCTTAAACAATTAATTTCATTACCAAAATTTTGTGAGTAACCATGTAATATCGCATGTCTATTATATGGTATTTTTTTATAATCTTCTGGAGTATTTCGATAACTAACTAATATCTTATTTGATTTCACAAAAATTTCTTCGTCTATATACGGTGATAATAATAGATAATTTTTTTCATTTTCTTCCATAACATTATTTTCAAATAGTCTTTTTCTTATTCCTTTTCTATCTATAAAATCAACTTTATTATATTTTTCATTGCTTATGATTGAAATGATATTAATCAAAGATAACACACATAATCTATATTCCTTCTTCTCGTAGAGAGAATATACTTCATTAATAATTCTTTCATGTTTACTAAAAAAATTTAATATTTCTTGTTTTTTTTCAATAATATCAATTTTAACTAATTTAGATAGACAATTTTTAGGATTTTTACTATTTAGTAGTTTTTCGAAATCTATATAACTTTTCCTATAAGGATAAAAACCATTAATTAAATAAATAATGGCAATGTCTTTATATATATCATCAAATGCCGAAAAATCAATACTTGAAATTATATTATTTATTAATGAATTAGAATCATCCAGAATATATTTAGTAAGTACTTTATTTGCTTCCATCATAGAGTCTATTATCGGCTGAAAATTTGGGAACATATTTGAAAATGCTGTAACATCAATAGAATTTTGAATAGTAAGATTTAGGTCTGCAAATTTTCTTAAAGTTTCACTTAAATTATCTATGTTTTCTGGTTCTGTTTTATCATATATTTCATTTTTAATATTTTTTTCTTTACTACCCATTATAACTCACTCCTATCAATATTATAACATGAAAAAATAGGAATTTTCCTATTTAAATTAATTCATTTAAAACTAATATTACATCCATCTTGTCATCAGATATTTTTAATTTTTTTGAATAAATATATAATTTGTTTAAGTCTTTATCTTTTCTTTTTAGATAATCCTTTAAACAATAAGCATATTGATCTATATCTAAAAAATCATGATTTACTAATAAATCACATATTACTCTTTCTAAATCGTATGTATTAACATAATTACCAAATGGAGTTTTTATTTTAGTCAATCCCAATTGATAGATTTCATCATCCAATTCATTAAGAAAATGACTTTTCAAATTATCTTTCTGATAATTATACGGTATGTTCAAATTATAGTGTTCATAATTCATAACCGTTCCAATACCATAAAAATATAATGCTGTTATGTTAGAAAATACGATTTTTGGATACATATTTTGTAAGATAAAATAACTATCGGGAAAAACATCTCTGCTTATATAGATATTTTCTTCTACTTTTTCAATTATCTCTAAATCAATCATTGACTTTAAAAATGATTCGTCCATATTATATTCATTTATATCATTTTCAAAAATATAACCATCATTATTCATAATTAAATTTTTTATTTCATTTATATCGTTCATTATTTGCACCTCTACAACTTGAACTGATAAACAATAATGGTTCAATTGATCTGATTTCAATATTATATTTTATTTTTAATATTTTTATAGCATTTTGAACTATCATATCTTTAGTATGTTTTGTATATTTTTCATTTGTTTCTATTTTTTTTAATAAATCATATATAGTTATATTATTATTTAAGTTTGCAGAATAATAATAAGTATTTATTAAAAATTCAGTTAATAATAGAGTATCACTATATTTTTTTTCTTTATTTAATTGACCGTAGTATTGTTTGTCAATTTCACTTAAATTCATTGTTTTCATGTATTCTCTCTCTTTCTTTGTATTTCAAAAGAGTTGGTTACATAATTCCAATACTACACCACCTGCATTTATGTGATTTGAAATAACAACTACATCTTTTCCATTACCAAAAGCAGATAAAACTCTACTAACTCGTTCTTCTGGATCAAGAGTTTCATCGGTATCTCTAGTCATAT
>JAWXUI010000024.1:0-14198 GCA_044432805.1 Mycoplasmatota bacterium
GTAGCAACGCCACCACTTCCAAAAAGAAAAGAAGTAGTAACGCCACCACTTCCAAGAAGAAAAGAAGTAGCAACACCACCACTTCCAAAAATTCCTAAAGTTCCATGCACATATGATGAGTTAGTTAGATTTTGTATGGAAACAAGAAAAGATTATAGAAAAGAGAATATTAATTTTATTTTACCGGATGGTCAAGTTATCAGTTTTTGTAAAAATAGTAATAATGTATCTATAAATATAGAAAAATCAAATATTTTAAATATTATAAATTTTTTAAAAAGGATAGATGATAAAAAGTTTAATATATCATTAAATTTTAAAGGTAAGGCTAAAATGACTTTAGGTGAAGAATTTAAATATGAAGAGGATAAAATAAGTTCTTTTAATCAATTAGCTAAGTTATTAGAAATAAGCGGTATATCACAATCACAAATAGAAATTTCTACTGCGGAATTATGTTTTACAAAAACTTCAAATCCTATTATACCTAATTTTACTCGAAATATAAAAATGACTTTAGGTTCTCCTTGGTGTAACGAATTATTTTTCTTACAAAATTTAAGTGAAGAAGATTATGAATTATGGATAAAAAATGCTGATGAACATTTTCAAAACGTTTCTAGAAAATATAGACAAATAGCGTTTTCTACATATAAAAAATTAGAAAGTCAATTACTTGGTAAAGACGATGATGAACAAATGGAAATCTATTTTAGATATGTACAAGAAAACTATAAATATGCTTGGAACGATACCATACAAGGAAGAGAAACTAAATCAGGACATGGGTATGTACATGATCCGTTTTATGTTTATGAAAACGGTGAAGGTGTTTGTGACGGTAGGAGTATGTTATTAAAAATAATGACTAATAACTACTGGTTGAAATTACCTTGCTTTATTGATAACGGAATGGTCAATTTCGGCGGAGAAACATTGCATGTATGGAATGTTTATATAGATAGAAATGGAAATAGAAAAGTATATGATTTATCAGGAATTGCAAATGAAAGAATAGTATCGTACAACGTAGATAGACTTTATATTGAAGATTATCAAAGAGATAAAAGAAATAAAAGGAAAAGATTTTTTAAATAAAATATATAATTAATGTTTTTAAAAGTAAAAAGTATTAAAAAAACAATAGGTTGATTATTGACTATTGTTTTTTTGCGGCTTGATTTTGAAATTGAAAAATGCTAAACTAATCATTAGCTAACATTTTACTTTAGAAGAGGTGGATTTATGATTTTTTACATCAGTTTATTTTTAGCGCCTATATTAGGTTATTTATTATTTATTTATAAGAAAAATTTAAAATTTAAGGATTTGTTATTATCATATGGAGTTTATGTGTGGATTTCTAATTTTTTTGCATTAATTATCTTTCAAACATTTACCGAAAACAAATATGTATTAATTAATGAACTTTTATTTCATTTAGATTTTATTATAAAATATAACTTTTTAGTTTGCGTTATATCGTTATTAACTACGTTATTTATATATTTTATTAAGACTCAATTTACTTTTGATTTAGAAATAGTTGAAACTAAAAAATTACCAAAAAAACAATTAACTAAAAAAGGAAAAAAGAATGAAAGAAAAAATTAAATTAATATTACTTTTTCTTTTTGTATACTTTTTTGTAATGTTAAATATTACAGGAATGTGGGCTATTAATCAATTTGGTAATTTGGATATAAATAATATAATATTTAATTTAACAACTCCTTTGGAAGATGCTAATACAGATATTATTTATGTATATATATTTGATGTTTTATTGAATGTTAAATATATTATTTTTAGTGCACTTATTTTGTTTTTTGTTATTATTAATTTTAAAAAAGATTATTTAGTTTCTATATCTATTTTCAAAAAAATTAATATTAAATTTTTTATTTTAAAAAACAGAAAAAAAATTTTAATAATCTTGTTACCTTTAATTACACTCTTTAATTTAGATTATAATTATAATTTAATTCATGAAATAAAATACTATTTTGTTAATTCGGATTTTATTGAAAATAATTATGTTAATGTAGATATTGAAAATTTAACATTTCCAGAAGAAAGTCGTAACTTGATTCACATTGTATTAGAGTCTGTTGAAACTTCTATGACATCTATAGAAAACGGCGGGGCTTTTGAAAATGATTACATTCCAAATTTAATGAATTTGGCAGATGAGTATGTTAGCTTCACTACAAACAGTGGCGGGGGTATAATGGTTGCTCCAGGGACTGGTTGGACAGTGGCTTCATTATTTGCTCAAACATCAGGCTTACCTTTTTATTCTTTAGTAGATGGAAATGGATTAGGAATTTATGAATCATTTCTACCAGGCGCTCAAACAATTGGAGAAATTTTAGATACCCAAAATTATAATCAATTATTTTTACTAGGTTCTTCTGCTTCTTATGCTGGAAGGGATGTTTATTTTGAGTCAAATAATTATGAGGTTAAAGATTATGATTATGCAGTTGAAAACGAAATGATAGATTCAGACTACTATGTCTTTTGGGGATATGAGGATGGTAAATTAATAGATTTTGCAAAAGATGAATTAACTAATTTAGCATCCAAAGACGATCCTTTTAACTTTATGATGTTAACTGTTAATACACATTTCATTGATGGTTATTTGGAAGATGACTATGTGGAAGTATTTGATACGCAATATGAGAATGTTATTTATAATTCAGATGCACAAGTTTATGAATTAGTTACTTGGATTATGGAACAAGATTTTTATGAAAATACAACAATTGTAATAACTGGTGATCATTTAACAATGCAAAATTCTTTTTTTGATGATGTAGATGATAATTATGAAAGAACAATTTATAATGTATTTATTAACAGTGCAATAGATACTGAATATGAATACGATAGAGAATTTTATACAATGGACATGTATCCGACTATTTTAGCAAGTATGGGGATAACAATCGAAGATGATAGACTTGCTTTAGGGACAAATTTATTTTCTGGAGTTCCGACTATTTATGAAGAATTTGGATCTGATTATGTCTACGAACAATTGAGTTATAAGTCTAATTATTATTACCAAAGATTTTATTATGAAGATTAATCATATTTGCTTGCATTACAATATATAATTTGTTATAATTAATAAGCAATTAAATTTCTATGACTTAATTGTCATGGCGGAAGGAGATAAACTAATGAAAAAAGGAATTCATCCAAATTATGTAACAACTAAAGTTGAATGTGCTTGTGGAAATAAATTCGAAGTACAATCAAATAAAGAAACATTACATTTAGAAGTATGTAACCAATGTCATCCAGCTTTTAATGAAAATTATACTGGAGCTATTAAAACTACTGGTAATGTTCAAAAGTTCAACGAAAAATATGGATTTACAAAAAAAGAAGAAAAATAATTCTTCTTTTTTTATGCTATAATATAAATAGAGGTGTTGTTATATGAAAATTGTAATAGCAAGTGATCATGCTGGTTATTTGAAAAAACAAAAATTAATAAAAAAATTAAAAAATTACAATTTAATTGATTTAGGAACAAATTCATTAGATTCAGTAGATTATCCAATTTATGCTAAAAAAGTATGTGACGAAGTTAATAAAGGTGCTGATTTTGGAATATTATTGTGTGGTACTGGTATTGGTATGTCAATTGCTGCTAATAAAATAAAAAATATTAGATGCGCTAAAGTTAACTCAGTATTAGAAGCAAAGTTATCAAGGAACCATAATAATGCTAATGTTATAGCTTTATCTTCAAAAATGAGTATGTTTAAAATGGTAAAAATAGTGAAGACATTTTTAGAGGCTAATGAAGAAATTGAACAAAGACATATTAAAAGAATAGAAATGTTAGATATTAATGATTAAAGGATTTTTATATGCCTTATTTCTTGTATTATCTATATATTCACTAGGAAGTGTGGACTTTAAGTTTAAAAAAGACAATTACTATCAAGCATGCATTTTACAATTGCTTATTAGTATGTCATTATCTTATTTATCTACTAATTTTTTATATGATTTTTTATTAAATAACAGTTTTTTATAAACTGTTTTTTTTTCGACATTTAAAGTAAAAATAAATAATATAATAATATTAGGTGATTACATGAAAAGTATTTTATCAATTATTTTTATTATATTATTTATTCCTTTAATAATAATAAATATTTTTTTTATAAAAGAATCACAAATTTTTCATGTATATGAATCAAGTATTATTAGAATTAAAAGAGAAGAAACTGATGAAATAATAGAGGTTGCTTTTGAAGAATATATTATAGGTGTAGTGTCAGCAGAAATGCCCGCATCTTTTGAATTGGATGCGCTAAAGGCTCAAAGTGTTGCTGCTCGTACTTATGCTATAAAAAAAATAAAGGATACATCTTCTTATGACTTAGTAGATACAGTTATGAATCAAGTATATATAGACACTGAAGAACAAAAAGAAAAATGGGGAGATAATTACGAATTTTATTATAATAAAATAAAGGATGCTGTTTTAGATACGGCAGGAGAATATTTAGTTTATGAAGATGAAATTATTGAAGCACTTTATTTTTCAACATCATCAGGTTATACACAAAATAGTGAAGATGTTTTTGTAAGTGCAAAACCATATTTAGTAAGTGTTGAATCATCTTGGGATACAATTTCGCCTGTTTTTAGTGAAGAAAATCAGTATTCTTTGATAGATTTTTATACAATGCTAGATATTGTATACAGTGACAGTTTAATAATTGAATATACGGATATAACTGATGTTGGAAGAGTTAATGAATTAAAAATTAATGATGTTATTTTTTCTAATAGTGAATTTATTAATATATTTGATGTGAGATCTTCTACATATGAAGTTACTCAATTATCAAATAATGTAATTATAAAATCATATGGTTATGGACATGGTGTAGGAATGAGTCAATATGGAGCTCAAGCAATGGCATTAGAAGGATATAGTTATGAAGAAATTTTAAAATATTATTATCAAGGTGTTGAAATAAAAAATGATTTATAAATTGACTTTTTATTTATATGTGGTATTATACTTTCATAAGTTGGGGGTAATTATGGATAAATTAGAAGATTTAGAAAAAAGATATAATGAAGAATGTATTACAGAACGATTAGAATTTTTGTTGTCAGATAATGAAACTTTAGAAGTTAAAAGTAGTCTTTTTTTAGAGCAATTTATAAAAGAATATGAACCATTGTATGAAACTCATAATTTATCAATGAGAAATAGATATCAAAAAGGCAAAAAAAATGAACAAGCTATTATTAAATATAAAAATAATAAATTTATTTCTTTATTAAATAGAAATAAACAAATTTATAAATTATTAAGCCATTTACTGAGAAAAATTTTAATAGCGCAATTGGCAAAAGAAACAAAGAAAAATAATGTAAAAATAAAAGTAAGAAGAGAATTGAATTTAGGAGAATATAGTGGGTTACCAATTATATTTGTTCCTACTCACGGTTCTAAATATGATATAGAGTCAGTTTTCCAAGAAATTAATAGACATGCAATTTTACTAACTGGAAATCAAGACATATTTGCAGATGAACAAGTAAATTTATTTTTGCAATTAAATGGTGTAAACTATTTAAATAGGGCAAGTAAACAAGATAGAAAAAAAATATACGAATTAATCAAAAAAGATTTACTTGATTTAATAGATCAGGTTCAATTTTTGGAAAGCACATGGAATGTAACACCAAATAAATTAGTGAATCAAACTAGTTTTTCGGCAGTTAATTTAAGTATTTTATCCAATGCTATTATTGTGCCTGTCGCACTTGATTTAGATAAAGATAATGATACAATGAATCTTGCTTTTGGAGATCCATTTAAAGCAGATATAAAAGAAGGTACAAAAGAAGAATTAATCGAACAAAATAATATTTTAAGAGATCAATTAGCGACTTTAATGTGGTCTTTATATGAGCTTAAGCCAAATTTAACACGAGAAGAAATAGATGACTTTTACTATCATAAATTTATAAAAAGTTTATTAGAAGATTGGCTTTTTATGGATTTGTATGAAGATAATAATTACATTTATCAACCAAATGATGATGCGCATAATTATTTTGAAGAGTTTAATTCAGTTGTTACATATGAAAATGGAATTAGAAAAGTCAAAAGAATAACTTCTGAGAGAAATGGAATATAACTTTTTTTAATTGTTAATATGTGTTATACTTACATAGTAGGATGAGGGGTATAATAATGAAATTTTATGATACAATAAAAAAATATAAAAAAGAAAAAATAAACCTTTTTTTTGATATGGATGGTGTCTTAATTGAATATGATATGGGAAATGTAAATTATAGTACATTAAGACCATTAAAAACAAATATAAAAATATTAAAAAAATTATCGAAAAAATCTAATATCGAAGTTTTTATTTTATCTGTTTGTGATGATGAAAAAATAGCTGCAGAAAAATATGCGTGGTTTGAAAGAAATGCAAACTTTGTTAAAAGAGAGAATCTAATATTTTTGCTAAGAACTGAAGAACCGTATCAAAATTTAATTGATGCCGATATGAAAGTTATATATTTAAATAAAAATCTTGATTTATCAAAAGTAAATATATTAGTAGAAGATGATAATAATAATATAAAAGCAATAATGGACAATATTAAAGATATTATATTATTTCAAGATTCAAGTTTAATAAAATAAAAATTATTAATATTTAAATCTTTCCAAAAACATATATTAATGATATACTAAAAGCATGAAGATATGCTTTTTTTATGAGGTGAAATATGAGCAATTTGTTTTTTCCGATAGCCGGACTATTAATAACAATATTTATATTTATAATGTTTACTATAAAAAATAAGGTAAACAATATTGAAACAAAGATATTTAAATACTTGATAAGCATTAATTTATACGAAAGTTTAACCTTGACACTAATTATATTTTTAGCGTATACAATAGACAGTTACCAAATATTATATTTGTTGAATAAAATAGATATAGCATTATTGCTTTTGTTTATGTGGTTTTTATTTTTATATGTGTTGAGTATAAAATATCAAGATAATTTAGATAAAACAAAAATATACAAAACATATAAAATTATTACTAGTATAATATGTTTTGTATTAATGATTTCACCGATGGATATTATAAATACTAATGATTTGATGATTTTAGAGGGATTAAGCGTATATATATTATACGGTGCTATTGCTTTTTATTTAATAACAATGGTATTCATAATATTTAAATCTAATGAATTAAGAAACAGAAAAATGATTCCCATTTATCTTTTTATAATTTATATAATCATAATTTCTTTAATTAAAATTTATTCTCCATCTTTAATATTAACATCTTTTGCATTATCTTATGCAACCCTTGTCATGTATAACACAATGGAAAATCCTGATGTCAAATTAATCGACCAAATAAATCAATCAAAAGAATATGCCGAAAAAGCAAATCGTGCAAAAACAGACTTTTTATCAAGCATGAGTCATGAAATAAGAACTCCATTAAATGCAATTATAGGTTTTTCTGAATGTATTAAAACAGAAGAAAATTTGGAAGAAATAAAAAAAGATTCTGATGATATTATAATGGCTAGTCAAAATTTATTAGAGATTGTTAATGGTATTTTGGATATTTCAAAAATAGAAGCTAACAAAATGGAAATAGTAAATCAAGAATATAATTTGAAAAAAGTATTAAATAATCTTTCTAAATTAATAGAACCTAGAATTGGTGAAAAACCAATTGTATTAAAAACTAACTTTTCTGATGATTTACCTGATGTTATGTACGGTGATGTAGGAAAAATAAAGCAAGTGATTACTAATATTTTAACTAATGCAGTAAAGTATACACAAATGGGGCATATTTTATTTACTGTTAATTGTATTAATGAATTAGATGATACATCTTTAATAATTACTGTAGAAGATACTGGAAGAGGTATTAGAACTGAGAAAATAAATACATTATTTGAAAAGTTTAGCAGACTAGATGAAGATAAAAATACAACTATTGAAGGTACTGGATTAGGTCTTGCAATTACAAAAGCATTAATTGATATGATGGGTGGAAAAATTGTTGTTTCATCTATATATGGAGAAGGTACTAAATTTAGTGTCTATCTAAAACAGCGAATTGTTAAATTACATGCTGGAAGTGAAGAAATAGATGTCAATGCATTAGACCATAGTATAGATTTTCCAAATGCTAAAATATTAATTGTTGATGATAATAAATTAAATTTAAAGGTAGCTGATAAACTTTTAAAGAAATATAAAATAAATACTACTTTAGTTGAAAGTGGACTAGAGTGTATAGAATTAATAAAGAAAAACAACAAATACGATATTATTTTATTAGACGATATGATGCCTGTTTTATCTGGTGGTCAAACTTTAGAACAATTAAGACAAATACCTAATTTTAACATTCCAGTAGTCGCACTTACAGCAAATGCGATAGCAGGTATGAGAGAAAGCTATTTAGAAAAAGGGTTTGATGAATATATTGCAAAGCCAATTGACAAAGATGAACTCTTAAAGATTTTTTATCAGTTCTTAGAAGCCCCTAATTTAGAGCAAACTAAGGTATTAGATATACCAAATTTAAATCAAAAAGAAAGTTATTTAAATGTTGATTATTTAAAAGAGAATAATATAAACTTTGATTATTCACTATCTATTTTAGGAACTGTAGAAATGTATAACGATACATTAAAAGATTTCTTGAGTTTAATAAATGAAAAAAAATCCAAAATAGAAATATATGCAAATAGTAAAAAAATACAAGAATACAGAATCTTACTGCATTCATTTATAAGCGATTGTAAATATTTAGGTGTTTTTGAACTAGCTGAATATGCTTATATGCACGAATTGAAAGCTAAAGAAAATAATGTTGAATTTATCCAAAATGATTGTTATAACCTATTAGATAAAATAAATAAATATGTTAATATCTTAAATAATTATATTAATAAAACCAAGTAATTGGTTTTTTTATTTTTAAAAGTATAAAAAAAATAAAACAGTTCATAATTTAAGTAGAGGTGATAAGATGAAAAGAAAATTAAAAAAAGAAGTGATATATTCATTGTATGCAGTAGGAGGTACTCTTTGTTTATTAATGGTTGCATTAATATCAACAGCAACACCTGTATCTGTAAATGAAGATACAACATTTGTAAATTCTTCATTATTTGATGTAATTATACCTGTTAGTAATACAGACGTAATTATAAATAGACCATATTTAGATGAAAATGTAAGTATCCTTATAAGCTATTATGATTATCAAGGTGAAAATGAAAATCAAATCTCATCATTAATCGAATATGATGGCACATATATGCAAAATAGTGGAGTAACATATGGTGGAGTTGAAAGTTTTGATGTTGTATCTATTTTAGATGGAACTGTAACTAAAGTAAGTGAAAATGATTTGCTTGGACAAATAGTTGAAATAACTCATGATTATGATCTAGTTAGTGTTTATATGAGCTTAGGTGAAGTTATTGTAAGTGAAAATGACGTTATAACACAAGGAAGTAAAATAGGTGTTTCAGGAACTTCAACTATCAATTCTACTTTAGGAAATACACTTCAATTTGAATTAATAAAAAATGGTGAATTATTAAATCCAGAAAATTATTATGACACATTATTTGAACAACTAAAGGAGCAGTAAGCTTCTTTTTGGTATAAAAAAAATATTCAAATATATACTTTATTGAGGTGTATAAATGAATTTACATATATATAATAGAGTACTAGAAGAAACGGATTATATAATAACTACAAAAGATACGATAAGACAAATTGCTAGTTTTTTTGATGTTTCAAAAAGTACAGTACACAAAGATTTAGCGCAAAGATTATTAGAAATAGATATACAAAAATATAAAATAGTTGAATCAATATTAAAAGAACACACAGATATTAGACACATACGAGGAGGAGAATCAACTAAACAAAAATATTTAAAAAGATAGGAGAAATTATGTTTTCAAAAGATATAGGAATAGATTTAGGAACCGCCAACGTATTGATATACATAAAAGGACAAGGTGTAGTTATTAATGAACCAAGTGTTGTTGCTATAAATTCTAGCAGTAATAAAATTTTAGCAGTTGGACAAGATGCATATGAAATGATTGGAAAAACACCCGGTAAAATAAAAGCAATAAAACCATTAAAAGATGGAGTAATAGCTGATTTTGAAATAACAGAAGCAATGCTTAATTATTTTTTAAAAAAAACTAAAAGTATAGGATTTTTTAAAAGACCGCGTATATTAATTTGTTGTCCGGCTGATGTAACTAATGTTGAAAAAACAGCAATAAAAGAAGCTGCAGAAAAATTAGGGGCAAAAAAAGTATTTGTTGAAGAAGAACCAAAAATTGCTGCGTTAGGTGCTGGACTTGATATATCATTACCAAGTGGGTGTATGGTAGTTGATATTGGTGGAGGAACAACTGATATTGCGGTTTTATCATTAGGTGATATTGTTACAAGTGCATCAATAAAAATTGCTGGAAATGCATTAGATAATGATATAGTAAAATATATAAAAGAAGAATATAAACTTTTAATAGGAGAAAAATCTGCTGAGGAAATAAAAATAAAAATAGGGACTGTTAATTTAGATAAAAAAGAGAAAAAATATAATGTAAGTGGAAGAGATATTGTAACAGGTTTGCCTAAAACAAAATATGTTAGTTCAAAAGAAATTGAAAAAGCAATTTCTAATAGTATAGATATAATTATAAAAACAGTAAAAAATGTTTTAGAAGCAACACCTCCTGAATTAGCGTCAGATATAATAAAAAATGGAATTATTTTAACTGGTGGGGGATCATTACTAGATGGACTAGATTATCTTTTAAATAAAGAATTAAAAATAAATGTAATAGTTGCAGAAAATGCCCTAACTTGTATAGCGATAGGGACTGGAAAAATGCTAGAAAATTTAGAATTAGTTGAAGAAAATTAAGCAAATATATTTTGCTTTTTTCTTTTAAAAAAAATTATTTTATAGTATAATTAAAATTAAGGATAGTGATTTTATGAAAAGTAATTATAAAAAAGGTTTTACATTAATTGAATTATTGGGTGTAATAAGTGTTTTGGCAATTATTATGGTGTCAGGGGTTTTATCAATGACAACGACTTTAAAAAATAATCAAATAGCAGAAGAAGAAGAATTTTTATCTAATATGTCTTTGGCTGCTGAAATGTATATAATAGCAAATAAAGATAATTATCCAAACTTAAATACACCAGGAAATACATTTGAAATTTCTGTCGATACTTTAATTAATCATAATTATGTTTCGGATAGTCAAGTAAATCCAGAAACGGAAGAAGTGATTAATACTACAGATTATATAACTGCCGTTGTTAATAGTGACGGTATATTAGAATATAGCTATACAGTAGCAAATTAGGAGATATGTATGAAAAGAACAGTTAGAGAAATGGATTTAAAAAATAAAAAAGTAATTATCAGAGTAGATTTTAATGTTCCAATAAAAGACGGAATTATATTAGATGATAACAGAATAATAAGCAGTTTAGAAACTATTAATTATGCAATTGATAATAATGCAAAAGTTATTTTAATGTCACATTTAGGTCGCATTAAAGAAGAAAGTGATAAGGTAAAAAATGACTTATCGATAGTTGCAAAAAGATTAGAAGAATTGTTAAATAGAAAAGTCTTATTTGTTAATGAAACAAGGGGAACTTTACTAGAAGAAGCAATAAATAATTTAAATGAAAAAGATGTTTTATTAATGCAAAATACTAGATATGAAGATTTAGATGGTAAAAAGGAAAGTAAGAACGATGCTAAACTTGGAAAATACTGGGCTAGTTTAGGTGATGTTTTTATAAATGATGCTTTTGGTACTACACATAGAAGTCATGCGTCAAATGTTGGAATCGCATCAAATATTCCATCTGCAATTGGATTTTTAATTGAAAAAGAATTAAAAAATTTAGATTTAGCTATTAATAACCCTGAAAAACCATTTAGTGTTATATTAGGTGGTGCTAAAGTATCAGATAAAATTACAGTTATAGAAAACTTATTAAAAAAAGCAGACTATATTTTAATTGGTGGGGCAATGGCAAATACGTTTTTATCGGCTAATTTAATTAATGTAGGTAATTCTAAAGTTGAAAGTGATTTCTTTGATTACTGTTCTAAATTATTAAAAGAAAATGAAGATAAAATAATCTTGCCTATAGACGGTGTTGTAGCAAAGTCATTAGAAGATATCAATGCAACAAATAAATTTATAACAGATATTTTAGAAGATGATATGATATTAGATATAGGAACAAATACGGTTAAATTATTTAATCAGTATTTAGAAATGAGTAAAACAATAGTGTGGAATGGTCCTGTTGGAGTATCTGAAATAGAGCAATTTAGCAATGGAACTAAATCAATATGTCAAATATTAGCTGAGTTAGATGCTAAAACTATTATAGGTGGTGGAGATTCAGCTTCAGCAGTTATTAATTTTGGGTATGAAAAAGATATGACGCATATTTCAACTGGTGGAGGATCTTCATTAAAATTATTAGAAGGTAGTGAAATGCCTGGGATTGATTGTATAGAAGAATCAGGAAAATAAAATGAACAAAAAGTTAATTGGTAAGGTAAAAAGTAAGCTAAATATAATTATTCTTATATTTATTACTCTTCTAGTTCTTTATTTTTCTCTAAAAGATGATTATCAAACAATTATTAATAATATTTTAAGTATAAATAAATATTGGTTTTTAGTTTCAATATTATGTTTATTATTAAGCTATGTATTAAAAATCTTTATAATGAGAAATTTAGTTAGAAAATTCAAAAAGAAATATCAATTCAAAAAAGCATCAACTATTGTTTTATCTACTCAATTTTTTAATGCTGTAACGCCTTTTGCATCCGGTGGTCAACCGTTTCAAATTTATACTTTAAATCAACAAGGTATAAAAATTTCACAGGCATCAAATGTAACTATTCAATATTCTATTATTACTCAAATATCTTTAATAATAGTTAGTACTATAGCTATTATTTTAAATAATTCAAATATATATATTCATCAAGATACTATTTTAAATAAACTTATTATTTTAGGATATACTGTTAATGTTGTTGTAATTGCTGTTTTGTTTTTATTAGCGTTTGGCAAAAATACTAATTCGTACATATTAAAATTAATATTAAAAATATTAAAAAAATTAAAATTAGTGAAAAATTATGAAGATAACTTAGTTTATTGGAATAAAAATTTAACTGAATTTCATAAAAGTGCAGAAATTCTTTTAAAAAATAAATTTGATTTTTTGAGAAATATATTTTTATGTGTATTAGCATTGATAATTTTATATAGTATTCCATACTTTTTGGCTCTAGCTATGTCTTTGGATATATCGTTAGTGGCTTCGGTTACAATTACATCATACGTAATGTTAATTGGATCATTTATTCCAATTCCTGGGGGTACAGGAGGAATTGAATATGGATTCGTTCAATTTTTTAGCGTTTTAGTAACAGGAGCTCATTTAAGTTCATTATTAATATTATGGCGTTTTATAACTTATTATTTAGGAATGATTATAGGTGCAATCGCTTTTAACATTCAAAGGAGAGATTAAATATGCGTATAGGTATTTTTACAGATACATATCCACCTTATATAAATGGTGTTTCTACAAGCGTAGTAATGCTTAAAAGGGCACTTGAAAAAAAAGGACATAAAGTATTTGTAGTCGCTCCAAATCCAGATACTATGACTTATAAATTTGAAGAAGATGGTAAAGTTATAAGAATTCCTGGTATTCCTACTGGTATATATGATTATAGGTTAACAAATATATATCCTTTAAAATCAATAAATATAATAAAGGAATGGAAGTTAGATATAATTCATTCTCATACTGAATTTGGTGTTGGAATATTTGCAAGAATAATAGCAAAACAATTAGATATTCCTCTAGTCCATACATATCATACGATGTATGAAGATTATACACATTATATAACTAAAGGATACTTTGAAAAATCAAGTAAAAAAATATTGGAGCATTTAACAAAATTTTATTGTGATAAAACAGCTAGCCAATTAATCGTACCAACTAAAAAAACAAGAGATTTGTTTGTT
>JAWXUI010000025.1:0-14029 GCA_044432805.1 Mycoplasmatota bacterium
CGTTAAAAAGATCAATAAGATATTTTTCTTTTTCTTCTTGACTCATATTTTCAAAATCTGATTTTATAATTGTTTGCATAATAATATCCCCTTTTGTTTATGGGAGTTATACTAACATAGTATATTAAATATGTCAAATTTTTTAATAATTATTTATTGCTTAGAGAAATAAATAATTATTAAAAAAAGAACTAAAAGTTCTTAATATTGCATTCCCCAGACAACTAAATGTTTTGCTTTTTTACCACAAACAACACATTGTCCAGTAATCAATTCTTCTTTTTCTAATATGCATCTTGATTTTGTACCGTTTATATCTTTTAATTTAAGTTCACATTTTTCGCTTCCACACCAATCTGCTTTTACAAAACCGGGTTTATTATTCATTATAGTTTCTATTTCTTCATAAGTTTTTGCTGTGTAAGTTCTTTCTTCTTTTCTGATAGACGCCATATATAACAGATTAGTTTGAATTTCATCCATTAGATTTAAAACAAATTCATACATATCAATATTTACATCTATTTCATATTTTTCAGAAGTATCTCTTCTAACTAAAGTTATTTTATTATTCGCTAAGTCTCTTGCACCTACTTCAATACGTATAGGTATTCCATTAACTTCTGCTTGTGCAAATTTAAATCCTGGAGATTTTTCACTTCTATCGACTATATATGATATTTCTTTTAGTTGTTTTTCTATCTTACTTATTACCGGATTAACTATTTTATCATCACCTATCGGAATAATACACACTTGAGTTGGTGCAATTTTAGGAGGTAAAATTAATCCTTTATTATCACTGTGAACCATTATTAAAGCACCTATTGCTCTTGTTGATAATCCCCAAGAAGTTTGATAAGCATTTTCTAATTCATTTTTTTTATTTAAAAATTCTATATCATAAGCTTTTGAAAATTTTTGTCCAAAGTAATGACTAGTTCCAGATTGTAATATGACTCCATTATACATCATCGCTTCAACTGTATATGTATATTGAGCACCTGCAAATTTTTCTTTTTTTGTCTTTTTTCCCGTCAAAACAGGAATCGCTAAATAATCTTCAAAAAACTTTTTATAAATATTAAGCATATTCAAAGTTTCCTCTTTTGCCTCTTTAGCAGTTGAATGAACAGTATGACCTTCTTGCCATAAAAATTCTCTTCCACGTAAAAATGGTCTTGTTTCTTTTTCAAAACGCATTACAGAACACCATTGATTATATTTTTTTGGTAAGTCACGATATGATTTAACTACATCTTTATAATAATCCGAAAATAAAGTTTCACTAGTGGGTCTAATTGCCATTTTTTCTTCTAATTCTTTTTCGCCACCTTTGGTTACCCAAGCAACTTCTGGTGCAAATCCTTTTATTAAATCACTTTCTTTTTTTAATAATGATTCTGGTATTAATAATGGCATTGATACGTTTTGATGTCCACTTTCTTTAAACATTTTATTTAGGATTTCCATGTATTTTTCCCATATAGCATATCCATTAGGTTCTATTACTAAAGCACCTTTTACTTTTGAATAAGAGGCTAATGAAGCTGATTTTATTATATCTGTATACCATTGTGCAAAGTCTACATCTCTACTTGTTATTGCTTTATTTTTCATATAAAAACTCCTTATAAAATAATACTAAAGATAGCCGCTGATATTATTCCTAAAATAACACCGGCAAATACTTCTAGTGGTTCATGACCTATTTGTTCTTTTAAATTAAATATTTTAAATTTATTATTTTTGTTTATTTGTTTACTTATATCATTTATTGCTTCTGCTTGTTTTTCTGATTCCAGTCTTACTCCAACTGCATCAACGATAACTATAAAAGTAAATATTGTTGTTATTGCAAATAAAGGAGAGTCAAATCCTATATTAATTCCAATAATAGTCGCTAAAGAAGAAGTAAGTGCTGAATGAGTTGAAGGCATTCCTCCATAGCCATTTAAAAATCTTTTGAAATTAAACTTTTTTTCTTTAATTGTTTCAACAATTAATTTTATTAATTGACTAATTATTAATGTAACAATTGGTATAATCAAATATTGATAATTTTGCATAAAATCACGCCTTTCTTTTAATGATTATCATGGCAAACTAATATATTATATATTCAGTTCCTTTGATATTTACCACATATTTATTATACTATCATATTATTTTAAAAAAATATAGAATTTTAAGAAATAATTTTTAATCATTGAAATTTATTATAAATTTTATAATTTCATGATATAATATTTTTACTTTTTAAAGGGGGAGATTCATGAGAAATATAGTATTTTATAAAAAACTTCAAGAATTATATGACGAAATACCAACGGCTGTAATGAGTAATTTTTCTAATATAGAATTTCCAACACATAATTGGCATATGATAAATTCTGTTCCCCACTATTATAAAAAAACGGATGATAGACAATTAATTAATGAGTTATTAGGATCATATATAACTAAATGTTTTGGTCTTAAAAGTGTTGATTACCAAATTGTAACAAAAGATGATAAACAAGGTATAGCATCACCTATTTTTTTTAATCCAGAAAATTTTTATTTTTATGCATCAGATTTTTATTTTTCTCCTAACAATCATCATAGTTTATTAAAATTAAAAAATATGTGTTCAAATGATAGAAATTTTAAACAGTTAGTAGACGAAATAATTTCATTATCAATAAGTGATTTTTATCGTGATGAAAACGATAGACACGCTTGTAATATATGTTTTGAAAAAGATTTAGACATTACTTTAGCTCCTATTTTTGATTTTGGTAATAGTTATAGAAATAATGTTGGTATTGAAAATCCAATTTTTAATATTGATTTCTATAGTAAAAAAATAAAACTAGAAAGCGCTTTCAAAGACTTTATTGACTTTCCCTTATTTAAAGAAAAACTACTTTTAATACTTAGTTTAGATATGGAAGAAATGTTAAAAAATATTGAATCTATATATCAAATAAAGATAAGTGAAAAATTAAAAAGGGCTTATTTAAATACTGATAAAAAGAAAAAAACACTTGTAAAAGAACTGGGTACTTATTTTTAAAAACCAGTTCTTTTAAATTGCTTTTCTATTTCTTGTTTAGTATATAAAATAATACTTGGTCTTCCATGAGGACAAGTAAATGGATTATCACACTTTTCTAAATCTGATATTAAATTGTTCATTTCTTCATTTGTAATCGAAGTATTAGCTTTTATACTTGCTTTACACGCTAAAGTAGCGGCTAAATGATCATTTAATTTTGCTAAATCAAAGTTTTTTTCTCTTTCAATGATAGTTTCTATCATTTTTTTTATTTGTTTTTCTATTATACTTGTAGTAAGCCATATAGGATGTTCTTTAATTACGATAGAGTTAACACCAAATTCTTCAATTGTAAAACCTAAATTTTCTAATATATTAAAATGTTCTTTTAAAATTATAAATTCATTTGCTGAAAATTCATAAGTAAACGGTATTAGTAACGGAATTTTTGTTTTTGAGGGGTTTGATAATTTTTCTAAAAACAATTCATAATTAATTCTTTCTTTTGCCGCATGCTGATCAATTAAATATAGACCTTCTTCATTTTGGCATAAAATATATGTTCCATGTAATAGACCAAGTGGTTGTAAAATAGGAAATCTTTTTTTAGGTTCTGTTTTTATTTCTTCTTTAATTTCTTCTTCAAATAAATTAGTCATTTCATAAGTTACTGGTTTTTCTAAAACAGATTCGTCAACAAAATTAAATTCTAATTTTTGTTCTTCATATATTTTAGATTTTGAATCTTCTATTTTTGGAATTAAAGTTTTTTTATCAAATACTTTTTTGATTATATTTTCAATTAAGATAAATAGATTATCGCTTTTTGAAAATTTTATATCTTGTTTTGTTGGATGTATATTTACATCAATTAAACTAGGATCTACTTCTATGTTTAATATAGTTATTGGGTATCTATTATTTGGTTTATAATTAGAATAAGAATCATTAATAATTCTATTTAAATCAATATTTTTAATGATTCTTCCATTTACAAAAGTAATCATAGAATTTCTGTTTGATTTATGTATTTCTGGATTTGATATATATCCGCTTACTTTATAATCATCATTTTCTCCAGCTATTTCTATCATTTTTTTAGCAACATTATATCCAAAAATAAAGTTAATTGTTTTTAATAAATTATTACTTCCATCTGTATTTATTAAAGTTGCATTGTTGTTTGTTAATTTAAATTTTATAGACGGATTAGCAAGCGCTAATTTATTTATATAATCTGTTATATTTGCTAATTCGGTATATGCACTTTTTAAATGTTTTAATCTTGCTGGTGTGTTATAAAATAAATTACTTATAGTAATACATGTACCTTTTCTTGAATCACTATTGCCGACATCTTTTAATATTCCACCTTCAATAATAACTTGTGTTCCAATGTTTCCAAGTGATGTTTTTAAATCTACTTTTGATACGGATGCAATTGATGAAAGCGCTTCTCCTCTAAAACCTAGTGTGTTAATTCTAAATAAATCTTCTTCTTCTAATAATTTGCTTGTAGCATGTCTATTAAAAGCCATTATAGCATCTTCTTTGTCCATCCCACTTCCATTATCAGTTATTTTTATTTCTTTTATCCCTGACTCTATTAAATCTATTTGTATTGATGTTGATTTTGCATCTATACTGTTTTCTACTAATTCTTTTACAACACTTGCACATTTTTCTACAACTTCACCGGCTGCTATTTTATTTGCTAATATTGTGTCCATTTGTTTTATTACTGCCATTTTTCTTCACCTACTAATATTTTACCATAAAAAAAAGAAATTAATCTATCCATTCTTTAATTTCTTCTTTATTCAAATATCCAATTTTTTTAGAATCTTCTATACCATTTTTAAATAAAATTAAAGTTGGTATAGACATTACTTTAAATTGATAAGCAATTTCTTCTAAATCATCTATATTTACTTTTACTATTTCATAGTCTTTTGATAATTCTTCTAAAACTGGTGAAATCATTTTACAAGGTCCACACCAGTTAGCATAGAAATCAACTAACACTTTTTCTTCTTTTATTATTTCGTTAAAGTTTTCTTTTGTTGCGTATTTTAACATTTTACACCTCTTTATATTGTTCTATTAATGTATATACATCATTTACTTCTATTTTGTCTAAACTAACTAATTTTTCAACTGAATCAGTGGATATAATTCCATATTTTAATAACAATTCTAGTAGATCATAATTAAATTGTTCAGATGATGTGTCATTTTCATATGTCTTTTTCAATTCATTAAATTCATCAAATACATTTACCATATCACCCATTGCTTCTGATAAAATAGGAGTTGAAGTTAAAATTTCATTTTTAAATTTTGAATCTTCCAATCCATCAAAACTAAATATCGGTAATGAAAGTACATATAAAATTATAAACACGTATACAAAGTATTCTATCGCACCTACTACAGCACCTAAAATTTTAGAAGGTATTCCCAATATTATTGTAAATCTCAAGAATGCTTCAAAAATTGATGTTAATTTTAATAATAGTCTAAACACTACAGTTAATAAACTAAATACAATCAAGAAGGCGAATATTTCGTAAACAATTATATTTACAGCACTTACTCCATTTAAAAAGCCACCGAAATTAAAAAACGGTAAATTTTCGTATAAAAATACAGAAACATAATTTTTTAATACAAATGATAAGACTACTACTAATATTAATCCCACAAAACTGACTAATTGTTTTGTTATTCCATTTTTAAAACCAACACTTGCTCCAAATAAAATAAATAAAATTATAAGAACATCAATTATGTTCATTAAATACCACCTCTACTATAATTATATTATAAATATGAAAAAAAAGAAAGATAGTTATAGTATTATCTTTTTTACATTATTTATACTTATTATATTTCAATGCTTTTTAATTAAAAAAAAATATGTTAAAATACATATAAGGATGTGATTAGATGACTATCTCGTTTAAAGTAAGTGAAGATACAAAAAATAAAATGATAGATTATTTTGACGATAAAAAGAGAGGAAAGACTCCTCCATATGCTGTTTTTCAAGCAAATGAAGCTGATAATGTTATAACTCTTTATGAATCTGGAAAGGTGGTTTTTCAAGGTAAAAGCGCTGATGTAGATGCAAATATGTGGCAAGAAATTGAAAAGAAAGCAAATCCAAATTTTGTTATTGAAGAAAAAAAAGAAAAAAAAGAAAAGAAAGTAATTGAAATAGATCCTAAAATATATAATTCTTCTAGTATTGGTTCTGATGAGGTCGGTACAGGAGATTATTTTGGACCTATAGTTGTAAGTGCTGCATATGTTAATAAAAGAGATATTCCTTATTTAGAAGAATTAGGAATAAAGGATTCTAAAAAATTAACAGACGCTAAAATTTTAGAGATAGTTCCTTCTTTAATTAAAAGAATAAATTATTCAAGTATTATTTTAACTAACAGCGAATATAACAGGCTGTATAACGAAGATATGAATATGAATAAAGTAAAAGCAATTCTTCATAATAAAGTCTTATTAAAAATGAAAGAGAAAAATTTAGATTATAATTATATTGTAGTAGATGAATTTGCAAAAGAATTTGTTTATTATAATTATTTAAAGACTAGTCCAAATATTGTTAGAAATATTACTTTTTTGACTAAAGGTGAAGATAGATGTTTATCTGTAGCATGTGCTTCGTTGATCAGCAGATATATTTTCTTAAAAGAGTTTGATAAATTAGGACAAAAGTACGATACTTTTCTATTAAAGGGTGCTTCTAATCTAGTTGATGAACAAGGCTTAAACTTAGTAAAAAAACACGGCGTTAATGTTTTAAATGATATTTCTAAATTGAATTTTAAAAATACTAAGAAAATAATGGATAATATAAAATAAAAAGAATCATTGATTCTTTTTTTTAATCCATTACAGTAGCTGTATATTGATTTGCCTCATAAGTTATTAATATTTCTAAAGAATCTAAAAATAATTCTTCTGTTATTGGATTCGTTATATTAATATCAATTAATCCTCCGATGTCATTTGGGCAGTCTATTCCATCTGAATAATCATTTCCATATTTTAATCTTCCAAGCGTTATTGTATTATAGGCTCCATCACTTAAACATGAAGAATATAGTGTTACCCAACTAGAAGTACTTTTCTCTATTTCATTTATTTGGACATCATATAATTTTTCTGCACTCTCGTCCAAGGCATTATTTATGCTAACAAAAGTTAATGAAACTAAAACACTTATAATGATAATAACTCCTAGCAATTCTATTAATGTAAAACCTTTTTTCATATGACACCCTCTATTCTTTTTTATTATATCATATATTTATTTAGAAGTATATTATTGCATTTTCAAAACTAAAAAAGTATGTATTTAATACATACTTTCCTTTTAATTTCTTGCTTCTTCTAATGCTGCATTTGTTGCTTCAACTAGTGAATCAATAGAAATTGTGCATCCAGAAACTGCATCAGTTTTACCGTCTTCAGTTAAGATAAGAAAGTCTGTTCCTTGATTTTCAATAATAGCTGCTTCTAACGCTGCTACTTGTTCATACCATTCAGCTCCGCCTTCAATTTCTCCTAATGTTTCGCTTAAAGATTTCATTCCATACTCATCACCTAATGATTTTTTAGTTGTTCCTACATTGTCGATAGTATAAGTCGTATCTAAATAAATACTAGTAATATTTCCATCGGCATCGATTGCTAAATCAGCAGTTGAAACATTTTCTACTCCACCATATGTATCGATTGCACTTCCTACATAAGTACCTTCTGCAAATTCTGTTTCTACGGCACCACATCCTGTCATTAATAAAACAGATGTCATTAATAATAAACCTTTTTTCATAAATCCTCCTCTATGTTATAAATTAATTATAATATATTTTTAAATATATTGCAATTTATTTTTAAAGTTTTTTACGCATTCTTTACTAATAAACCCTATTGCAATTCCAGATACTATTGAAAATATAATTAAGTACGGATAGTAAATAAATATTGATGTATTATTTAATAAAAAATATGCGACTAATATTTGTGCACTACTATGCATAAAAGAACCAAATACACTTACGCCTATTATTGATAGTTTTGTTTTCTTCAATAAAATCATCGATACAATACTAAAAGTTGCACCAAATAGACTAAACAGAAAAGAAACTCCTGTACTTCTTAATAATCCAACTATAAATACTCTTATTAATGTTAATTTAAAAGCATCTTTTGGACTGTATAAGTAAAGAACAAAAAGAACAATTATGTTTGCCAAACCTATTTTTAACCCTGGAACAATTCCAGAAAAGAATGGTATAAATGATTCAACTAAACTTAAAACGATGCTTAATGATAAAAGAATTGTTAATTGTGTGTATCTACGCATATCTTACCTACTTTACTATTGAATCTATTGTTTCTAAATATTGAATTTCAACTATTATTTTGTTTGGAAGACAGATGATCGTTTCATATGAATTTTCTATATATCCTTGTTTAGAACATAAGTTAAGTGGACTTATTTCTTCTGCTACTTTAATCATCCCATCACCTGCATAAAAAATTACCGATCCGTTATAACCCTCTACTTCATAATAAGACATATCTGTATTTAAATCTATTTCTAAAATCAAATCATTTTCATAATAAATATTGGCTATTTTATTATCTGTTTTATTTTCAAAAGAAAATATGATTAAGATAATACTTAAAAATAGTAAAGAAATAATTAGTGAAATATCATACTTATTCATATTGGCTAAAACCTTCTGTTGTATAAATATTACCTTGTGTATCATAGAAAATAGCTTGTGCATCATAATCTTCTAAGAATGATATTCCATCTTCTATCGACATATTAAATAAAATAGTTGAAAGGCTGTCTGCTAATGCACTATCAGATGATACAATTGTTACACTTAGCATATAATCACTTGGGAATAATGTATTAGGATTAATAATATGATGGTAGTTAGTTCCGTCTATATTGGTAAATCGCTCATAACTTCCACTTGTTACTACACTTACATTATTAGCATTTATTATTTGAAAAATTTCTTCGTTTTCTGTTGGATCAGTTATTCCAATACTAAAAATAGAGTCTTCCTTTTCTCCTGCTACTACATTACCTCCGGCATTGATAAGATAATAGTCTAATTCTTCTTCTAAATATTCTTTTACTATTTCACTTGCGTATCCTTTTGCTATTGCTCCAAGATCTAAATTTACTCCATAGTTAGTTATAGTATTATTTCCTAATAATTCAATATTAGATATATTAGTATCAATACTCTCTAATTCAGTTAGACTAGGAATCGTTCCTTGTTCTAAATGTTCATTCCAAAGATCAGTGACACCACCTATATTAATATTTAATAATCCGTTTGAAGTTTCATACCAATCTATTCCATATTCTATTAAATCGTATAATTTATTATCAATTTCATATGTTCCTAAATTATTATTAATATAATATATATTTTTTATTTCTTCATAACTATCATATTTAGAAGATAATATATGATAATCTTGATATATAATATCAACGTTATTTAAAATTTCTTCTGCTTTAGAATCACTGTTAGTATATATTTTTACATTTATATAAGTATCCATGTAAAACAAATTAATTTGATACATTTCATTTTTTGTATATTGCACATAACCTATTCCAATAACTATTAAAAACAGAATTGGATATATTAATTTTTTCATATTATCACCTTATTAATTATAGCATGGATATAAAAAAAACTAAATATTTAGTTTTTATTCTTCAAAATCATAATAATAATCATCTTCATCTATCGTCGCATCATCAAAGTCATAAACTTTATAATTTCCTTTTTTCACCTGTTTTTTTTCTTCTTTTGTTAATTTAAATAAATCCATTTGATTTTTTAATTGTTTGTTTATTTTTGTTTGTTTATTATTTTTTGTATTACTAGTCTTTTGATAGTTATTATTTTTATTATTTTTTTCGTTATATTTTTTTATAATAAAGTTAATACAAAATTTTATTATTTTATAAATTAAAATTATTACCCAACATAAACCAATGAATAATAATACTATTACCCAAATACCATCCGTATTATTCTTTTTTGAATTTTTAGCCATACATCACCACTTAACGATATTGTAAATTATTTTTTTTTAAAAAGCAAATAAAAAAACTAATTGCTTAGTTTTTCTCTTAGTTTTTTTTCATATTTTTCTTTTAATATATATATGTCTTTACTACTCATAAATAATAATACTGCATTTTCATATTCTAATAATTCATCTTCATCATCAAAAGTTATATATTTACCACCTTTTATTTGATCAAGTATTAAATCACACGTTACACCTTCATAGCCAAGTTCTTCTCTGTCTTGACCTATATCCATTACATAGCTTATATCTGCTAAAGACATGGCACTTGCAAATTCGTTTGCGAATGCTTTTGTTCTTGATAATGTATGTGTTCTTAACAAAGCAATTATTTGTTTGTCTGGATATTTTTGTCTTGCACCTTTGATTGTTACTTCTACTTCTGTTGGATGATGTGCATAATCATCTACAATTACTATATCTTCTACAATAGTTTCTTTAAATCTTCTTTTTGCTGATTTGTAAGTTTTAAAATGATTCGCAACTTGAGTTGGATCTAATTTTTCAAAATAACAAATTGATATAACTGCAAGAGCGTCTAATAACATATGTTTTCCAAATATTGGTAAGTTGAAGTTACCGTAAAGTTCTTTATTTACATATACATCAAATATAGTTCCTTCATTAGAAAATTCTACATTTTTAGCTACTATATCATTGCTTTCATCTATTCCATAAAAATAAATTGGTTTGTTAACTTTTAGAGTTTTTGTATATAAATCATCTCCACATGCAATTACGCTTTCTTGTGCTTTATTAGCAAATTCTTCATAGGCACTTATTACATCGTCTATATCTTTAAAATAATCAACGTGGTCTAATTCTATATTCGTGATTACAGCATAATAAGGTAAATAGCTTAGAAAATGTCTTTTCCATTCACATGATTCAAGTGCAAAATATTCATTTTTATCATTAGCGTGTCCAGTTCCATCACCTATTAAATAATTGCATCCAACTATATTATTAAATATATGTGCAGTCATTGATGTTGTTGTTGTTTTCCCATGACATCCTGATATCGCAATTGTTTTGAATTTTTTTGTTAAATCGCCTATCATTTCTTGATAAGTATATATTTTAAGACCTAATTCTTTTGCTTTTTTCACTTCTATATTAGTGTCTGTATAAGCATTTCCTTGTACAATTATTAAACCGTCTTTTATATTATTTTCATCAAACTCTAAAATAGTTATTCCTTTTTCTTTTAGCGCGATTTCAGTAAAGAAGTGATCTGGTTTGTCGCTTCCTTGTACTTGATATCCTAATTCTTGCATTATTTGGGCTAAAGCACCCATTCCAGTTCCTTTTATTCCAATAAAGTGATACATAAATTCATCTCCTATATAATTATATTCGTCTAATAAAATTATATCAAAAAAAGTAATTTTTTTCAAATTACTCTAATTATCTATTATTAATAAGTTTATCGTCTAATATGGGCGACTTCTTCATCAAGTGCTATTCCATTTAAATCATCGTCAGGAGATAGTTGGAAAGATTTCATATAATCAATATCTTCTTCTTCGAAACTTAAGTTTGAAAGATTTGGATTTTTCATTTTTCTATGCTTATTATAAAAATTTTCCTCATTGATAATTTCATTTTCTTTAATTCCTGCCGCATTGAAAAAATCTATATTTTTTTGATAAAATTCATTTATTAAATTTTGTAGCTCAGCTGCTTGTCTTTTTGAAGTTTTAATATCAGACTCCAAATAAAAAATAATCCAATCTGAGCAGTCACAGCAGCTTTTCTTAACAAAATCAATATCTCTTGGCATATCAAAGAAAGGGTTTACCCTATTTTCCATGATATCATTTCGTAATATTTCTTTTAAATCCGCTTGGACTTTCCACCAAAGATCACAAGCGATTCCATGTTTTTCACTAGCTTCATCGGATTTTTTTTGAACTGCTAAAATTTCTTCATTTATTTGCGCTAATAGAGTTTCTTTCTCTTTTAGTTTTTTTGAACTAGTCCCAAGCCCAAACACGCCTTTTGTTTCCATTTCCTTTGCTTTTTGTAATCTTTCTTTTAGACTATTTAATTCACAACTAACAACTTGTACAACTTCATGTAATGGTGCGAGTGTGGGATGTATTTCTTCGAGTTTTGCTAATAAAGATAGTATATTTTCTTTTGTTTCTTTTACATTATTTATTTTACTTTCAAAACTTGAAATTTCATCCGGTATTTTGCGAATATCTAAAATCATATTATTATAATTTTGAAACAAATTTTCATCATAATTATTCGCAACTTTTGTCATGTATGTAATATATTCTATAATACTTTGACCATTAGAAAAATCAACTGATGGAACTCTTAGCCTTGCTTTTACAACTTTACGCACCTCTTCAATATCGTTACCTTGAGATTTTGCTGTTTCAATTTCTAATTGTTTTTCGACTTCTAATTCCGATAACTTAGTTTTATTATTTTCACGTTCCTTCAACGGTTCTTCAACATTTTTTCTTCTTTCTCTTATTATTTCTTGATAATTGAAAAGTTTAAGTTTGCTTATTTCTTCACTAAAAGGAACTCCTTTTACTTGCATATTCCCTAATGCTGGATATGATTCTATAAATTTCTTTAATCTAAACATTTCAGTTCCTAAATAAATTTCATTACTAGATAAATTTTCATAACGAGGATTTTGTTCAAATAAACTATCCCAATCAATTATATTTGAATTGGTGTCTTTTCTTGCATAATAACAAAAGTCTTTAAGTATTTTTCCTAATTCTGAACTTTGAAAACCTGTAGAACCAATGTTGTTAATGGCTTCATTAATATCATTTATTACAAAAGTTTTGTTATCAAATAAACTTATCATTTTTTCAATTAGTTCAATCCATTCAAAATACTCTTGGCTCTTTAAATATTCTATTGCATATTCGTAATCTTCCTTGTTATTATAATATGCATTTACAACATCCATGAAATTTTTTAGTTCCCATTTATTGATTGGGTCATCTTTTGCAGTTAATAAATATGCATCCATCGCAATTACTGTTTCATCTAAATCAGCTGTAGTACCTAAAAAACCTAATGCCCTTTCTTCTGACAATTGTACTTCTCTTTTATATGCTTCAATAGAAGAAGTCGAAAATATTATATTATTCACATGATCTTGATATAAAGTTTGTAAATCATCGAGTGTTGATTGATTAATTATTTCGTTTAATATTTCATCATAATAAAGTCTTAATAATCTTTCTCTTTTTAGTAGACGGTCTCTTTCTTCTTCTAGTAATTTTCTGCTATTTTCCGTTACATGACTTGAAATTTTTTTACTAGTTTCGTTATCTAAAGTTTGTATCTCATTTTTTAATTTTAATATTTTTTCTCTAACGCTAGTTTTGCTCATCTTTATCCTCCTCTAATTTACTATTAATTTCTATTAAATTTTTTGTAACATTTTCTATTTCTGTTTTTATTTCTATAAGTTCATCTAATAACGATTTATCATCTATCAATCATCATCACCACCTAATAAAATTATATCAAAAAGAGTAATTTTTTTCAAATTACTCTTTATATTCAAATTCAAAATCAAGTATTCTAACAGTTTCACCTTCAACTGCACCTAATTCTCTTAATTTTTCATCTATTCCATATTTTCTTAATTTTGTTGTAAATCTTATTATTGATTCATCAGTTTGAAATCTAGTCATTTTTACTAATTTTTCTATTTCTTTTCCTGTTATGTTCCATTCGTTATTGTTTTTATTTATTTTAAATGGTTCTTCTTCTTTAAATTTATATAAAATATGACTTTCAAATTTTTCGTCTTCATATAGTGGTTGTTTTTCTATTTTA
>JAWXUI010000026.1:0-13848 GCA_044432805.1 Mycoplasmatota bacterium
GTTCAGTAATTGATAGGTTAGTATTATTAAAATTTATAACATTACCAGATAAATATTCAAAATTAAGATTTGTTTTACTTACTTTCATTGTTAACTTATTTCTTATTTCGCTAGGAAATTTTAAATGTTCTATGGTCGTTTTCATAATATACATCAACTCCTTTCAAATGAAAAAAAGCCCATAATATCAAATATTATGAACTTTAATTTATGTTAACTCAAACATTGGTGTGTGAGTTTTCGTATCAATGGAGCAGGTGATGAGAATCGAACTCACGCAGTCAGCTTGGAAGGCTGAGGTTCTACCATTAAACTACACCTGCATCTCTTGGACATTTATAATTATACTAGAAATAAAAATAAAGTCAATAATTTTTTAGAAAAAATAATATTTTTTTTATAGTAGAAGATCATAATTACCCTAATTAGACTAAATTAGATAGGCACATAATTATCTCTTAAACATATAATTAATTAGAAAGAAGGAAAATGAAATGAAAAAAGATAGAAATTATCAAATGCCTTATCCAATGTACGGAGAAATGTGGGCTATGCCACAAAGTCAAATGCCAATGCCTAACATGAATATGCAAAACCAAGGTCAAGCATCTACCCTACCAGCATATCCATCTAATAACGGAAATAATATGCAACAATTAAATGCCATTAAACAACAACTAGACAATTTAGAAAAAAGAGTTGAAAAATTAGAGCAAAGTTCAGGTAATTCATTTAATAAATTTTCTGAAATAGAGCAAAATTATCATATAATGTAAAAAAGATCAAAAACGATCTTTTTTTTAAAACTTAACTTTTGGTAACTCTTTATCCGCTTCACTAGCAGTAAAGAACTCTTCTGGTTTAAATCCAAACATTGATGCAACTATATTTGAAGGAAACATTTCTAGTTTATTTTTATATTTCAAAACTGAATCATTATAAAATTGTCTAGAATATGCAATTTTTTCTTCTACTGATTTCAACTGATTTTGTAAATCAAGAAAATTTGTATTAGCTTTTAAATCAGGATAAGCTTCTGCCAATGCAAACATTTTACCTAACATATTAGAAAGTTCACCATTAGCTTGCATTTCATCATGAGCATTAGTAGAACTAACAGCTTTATTTCTAGCCGCAATAACAGCTTCTAATGTTTCTGATTCATGACTAGCATATCCTTTAACAGTTTCCACTATATTAGGGATTAAATCAGCTCTTTGTTTTAACTGAACATCTATTTGAGCCCATTGATCTTTTACAATATTTCTTAATTTTATTAAATTATTATAACAAGCCCCAACTGCTGCTAATAATAAAACAACAATAATAATTCCAATAACTACATATATCATATATACTCTCCATTCTATATCCATTATATATAATATTTTAAACATTTACAATGCTAAATTTTAACTTCATCAATAATATTAAAATCAACATCATATAAAATAAATTTTTCATCATACACTAAAAAAGAAGCTTTTGAATTATTTCTAGGAAATGATAAGCTTCCCGTATTTATATATATACACCCTTCATCAACTATAAAAGAATTATGCAAATGACCATAAATCAAAACAGAATCTATTTCTTTATAATTTTTATGATTATATAAATGCCCATGTGTACAAACTATGTTTTTATTACCAAGTTTAAACTTATAAATATCAAAAATTTCATTATTAACAAAAGAATAATCACTATCCAAATCGCAATTACCTCTTATAATAATAGTTTTAGATTTATATTTTTTTATCACATCTTTTATATAACTAGTATCTAAATTGTAATTATTATAAAAAGTATCTCCCAATATAATAATTTTCTCTGCTTTTTCAAAATAAGAAATTATTTTTTTTACATTATCAGATAATCCATGGATATCAGAAACAAATAAAATCATATACTAACACCTACACTATAACCAGTTGAAAGCGCTAAAGTCAAATTATATCCTCCTATTGGACCATGAATATCTAAAGCCTCACCAATAAAATAAATATTTTTATTTTTCTTTGATTCAAATGTTTTTGTATTTATATAATTTAAATCAATTCCACCTTTAGTGACATAAGCTTTTTCTATAGCCTCTTTTCTTAAAATAAACATTTCATGATTCTTAAATAAATTTATTATTTTAATTATAGTTTTACTAGATAATGATTTAATTGTACAACCTTTATACTCATTTAAAATATAACCGACTAATCTTTTTTGTAAATATCGTTTAAAAAAAGTATTAATTTCCATAGAACCATCAGCAATATTTATCATTTGTATTAATTCTTCAACTGACATAGTAGGAATAAAATCAATAAGTATAGCACTATTATCTAAAACATGCTCACTTATATTCATAACCACTTCCCCACTTATACCTTTATGTGTGAAAATCATCATTCCACTGCTTTTTAATTTATTATATTTAATATTAACAAAAGCAGTTGTTCCGGCAATAAGATGATCATTTGTTATTAATGAACTTTCAGCTGCGCATAATTTTGTAACTGGTTGTTCTATCATTTTAGCAAATTTTAAATGACTTCCATTACTTCCCGTAAAAGGAAAGCTAACTCCACCACTTGCTATAATTAAATTATTACATTCATATTTATTTTTATTTGTAATAACTGTTATTTTGTCATTCTTAATTATTTCTTCAACTTCTTCATTATAGTTTATTTTAGCTTTTGAGTTGTTTAATAGACAATTTAAAATATCTTCTGCCCTATCACTTACTGGAAATACTTTATTGTCTAATTCTTCTTTTAAATACACTTTATTAGAAACAAAAAAATCATAAATTTCTTTTGGACCAAAAGTATTTATTGTGCTATATAAATATTTTTTATTATGTGAAATATTATTTAAAAAATCACTGTTACTTTTTTTATTGGTAATATTACATCTGCCATTTCCTGTTAATAATAATTTTTTCCCCGCACTATCATTTTTTTCTAAAATTAAACAATCGTTTAAAACAGTACTAGCCATCAATCCACTTGGTCCTGCACCTATTATAATTGTATTATACACAAAATCACTTCCTTTAATAATTATATCATACAAATGACATTGATTATATGCTTGCATTCAAGTATAATTGTTTTAAGGAGCAATCATTATGTTAAAGAAAAAAAAATATTTATCTGATTTTATAAAAGAAGAGATAAGCAGTAAAACTGGATTCGATTTAAAAAGAATAATATTAAAAGAATCTATCAAAACAAACAAAAATAAAGAACATTTAGATCAACACATATTTACTTATGAAAACCAAACTTATATTTTAGATGAACAAGGTCTAAAAAAAATATAAGTTTTTTTATTGTAAAATTACCAAATATTGGTTATAATTAGCATATAGCGAACATTAAGATTTAGGTGGTATTTTATGAATGAAAAAGATAAAGTTATTATAGCTAAATTATTATTAAAAATTACATTTATTATGATAGTTATTTCAGTGGGTTTCAAAATGCTTGGCTTCAATTGGTTTGATGCTGATTACAGTAATAAGATATTAGTTGGGTTTAGTAATTTTATTAATAATTATAGATTTTATCAAAGCCGTGCCATAATTAATTTTATTTTACTGTTTATACAATCATTTATTTTTTTCAAACTAAGTTGTAAAAATAAAAACAAAAAAATATATGTAATTTCCTCATTTATGTTAATAACTATAGCCTTAATATTTCAAATTTTACTTACGGACTTTGTCTATCCAACAAATGAAAATTTAGCAAATCTTTTATACTCTATTTTCTCATTAATATCGCATATATCAATTGCAATGTTAATAGATATTAAACAAGATTATAAAAACAAAAATTTTTTAAAGAATCTTTTTAATCGAATAAAAAAACCACTTTTAATAACTATTCTAATAATGATATACCAATTAGTTGCTATGTTTTTAAGAAATTTAACGCCCTCAAGTTCTTATGATATATTATATAATTTCTTATTAAATTTTGATTATACAATTTTATTAATTGTAACTTATTATGTTCATATGAGAAAAAAGAACAATCTAAAAATTAAAAATGTATTTGATTTTGAACTTATAAAATTATTAAATTATAAATTAGATAAAAACCAATTATCATTATTTATAGAAAACTTTAAAGTTAATTATAAAAAATTTAAAGAACTTGATAAAACAAATAAAATTGTTGCAATATTATATATTACCTTTTTCATAATACAAGAGTTAATGACTCTTAGTTTATTAATTTTTATAGCTTTAATTAATAATTATATTATTGAATGTTTATTTATAGTAATTGCATTTTTGATTTCTAAACAAGTCTTTGGAGCATTTCATTTTAAATCATTTATATTATGTTTCTTTGTATCTAATACAACATTCTTCGTGTTAAGTAAATTAACTATGGATGTAAGTTCAACTTTTGTAATTCCTATTTTGTGTGGAATTATGTTATCTTATATTGCTAGTAGATTTATAAAAGAAAAAGATATTACTCCGTATAGAGGAATACCAAAAGAAGATTTAGACAAAATATGTAAAGAAAAGAAATTAAATAAAATGGAAACAAATATATTAATTGATTATTATTCTAATAGAGATAACTTAAATAAAATAGCTATTAAATATAATTATTCAGATAGAAGTATTCAAAGAATTAAATTAAAAGCATTGCAAAAAATAGAAGTTTAAAACAGTAATTAATTTTACTGTTTTTTTCATGTTGTCGCTTTTTGTCATCCTTTTTTTGTTAGATTGATAATAGCAAAAGGAGGTGTGATTTATGCCATGGGGAGATAAGACTTGGGGAAGTTTCTTTTTCTTTGGACCATCTGATCATTTATTAAAATTAGCAAAAAAAATCGCTAATAAAATAAAATAAGTAGGTGCTTTAAATGAATAAAACTTATGAAACAGATTTAATCATAAAAAGAATAAGATCATTTTGTAATGAAGAATTAACTCCATATCGAATATCTAAAAATAGTGGAATGCACCCTAGTACTTTAAATAACATTTTAAATGGAACTTTTAAAGATATTAGATTATCTACTTTAATAAACATTTGTAATGGACTTGATATTAGTTTAATGGAATTCTTTAACGATGATTTGTTTACTAAAAAAAGATGAATTAATTTTCATCTTTTTTCTTAACTTTTGATTTTAATTCATCAACAGCACTTTGAAAACTATCAACTATAAAATTTTCACTAAATTCATTAATATTGTCACTTGATGATAAACATATTCCATCTACTGTTGGAACAACACCATGTTTAGAACAAACACTAGCGATTGTTTCATTTATTTCTTTAAGCCTTGTTATTTGAAAATCAGATAAGTTATTTTCTTCATTGAACGGTGGAATCCATAAACAAAAATTACTTTTAAAAATTTGTATTATAATAGATTGTGTTTTTCTACAAATACCACAACAATTAAATAATTCAAATTCATGTTCAGTTAAAGAATCACCCATAATTTTTTTGATTTCAGGTTCATGATACATTTCAGTAGTTACTGCTTCACTATATTTAGTTGGTGAAATTACAATAACCCCTGCATTTTCATTATTAATTAAATTAGAACTCATATCTTTAGTCATTAAAGCTTCTAAATCAAATTTCCTATAATCGTTTAAATATTCTTGTTCTTCTTTTGTAAGAGTACCTAATTTTTCTTTACAAAAAACTTCTAACTGAGCCATTAAATTACCCTCACCAGAATATTGGCGATAATCTCTATTGTCTCCAAGTAAATTTTGAAAGCTCATATCATCGATTAAATATGTAGAGCAAATTTTTTCTACTAATCTTTTAACTGTTTCAAAACTTTCTACAGTTATTTCTTCTGGAACAGTAATGAAAATCCTATTAGAATTTGAATTTTGAATAAAACTTACTAAAACAGCTTTATTTCTTCTACTAATACTTGCATACTTATTTAAATCATTTGCAAAACGATTTTCTTCACTTTCTTCTTTTTCTACTACGATATCTGAATTCTTAATGACATAAAATAACTCTTTTGCCATAAAGTCCCCTCCTCAATAGTTCAATAATATAACACAAAACAAAACAAAAAGCAACTAAAATATTTAGTAACACTACTTAAAGAGGTTTTGTTGAGGTATAAAAAAAAGGAAGACCTAATTTATAATGTATTTGTTCCACAACATTAAGGAGGTCTTCCATAGGACTATTATAACACAGGATATAATTTATTGATAGAAAATTTTATTAAAAAATGAAATTACTTATAAAATTCACTTTTCTTTAATATAAATAGCACTTACATTTAATAACAAATAATTTAATAGATTATTTCACCTGTTACAATATCTGATAAAGTTTGAATAAATAACTGAAATAAATTACAAGCAACAACATCTTCTTTAACAGTCAACTCTATAACTCTTCCATCATCTAAAGTAACATTTCCAACAACATCGCCATAACTTAAAGGTGCATCTATCTTATCAATAAAAACATCATAACTTATATTCTCGTTTTCACCAGTTTTTAAATTTAAAACATTTATATCTTCTAGTGGAACTATTTCAACAACTCTATTAACACTTTTATCAATTTGTTTTAATTCAATAGTAGTATCTTTAGATATCAATGTCTCAATCTCATATTGTGAAAAAGCATAATCCATTATCTCTGTCATTTCTGCATTTCTAGTATTACTATCAGGTTCCCCCATTACAACTGCTATAAATCTTGTATTACCAATCATAGCTGTTGCTGTTAAACAATATCCAGCTTCCGTAGTATATCCAGTTTTTAATCCATCCATACCTTCATAAAAACGAACCAACTTATTAGTATTAACTAACCATATTTTTTGATCTGTATCTTCCCTTAAATAAGTCTCATAAATAGAAGTATACTCTAAAACAACTTCATGACTCACCAACTCTGAAGCTATAATAGCCATATCATATGCAGTTGAATAATGATTTGCCTCATCTAGACCATGTGGATTTTGAAAAACAGTATTTTCTAACCCTAACTCACTAGCCCTTTCATTCATCATTAAAACAAACTGTTCTTCAGTTCCAGCAACTTTCTCAGCTAAAGCAACCACAGCATCATTACCACTAGCAATTGTAACGCCTTTAAATAAATCTTCAACACTCATCTCTTCGTTTTCTTCTAACAGTATTTGCGATCCACCCATACTAGCAGCATTTGCAGATACTCTTACCATATCATCCCATGCAATTAACCCATCTTCAATTGCTTCAACAATTAGTAACATACTCATCATTTTTGTCATACTAGCAGGATTTAATTTAACATCAGAATCTCTTTCATATATTATTTCTCCTGTAGTTGGTTCAAGCAAAATAACACTTGATGCACTTGGTGCTAAATCAAGAGCATATGTAGAAAATGGAAATATACAAAACAAACAAATAAAAGCAATAAATTTTTTCATAAGTCACCTCTAATAAATTATATTAAAAAAAAGATATATAATTCTTAATAACTATATTTTTTTTTATAATTATGTTATTATTTTAATAGGTGATAATATGAAGAAAAGAAAAATCAAAAAAAATTTATTTTATGTAATAATTATTGTTATATGCGCAATTATTTTTGGAATTACTAGTATTAAAAATTATATGTATAAACAAACAGATGAATATAAATTCATTAGTTTAGGTTATAGTGAAGAAGAAACTGATTTTTTATTAGAATACGAAGAAAAAACAGAATATTTTATTGAATTAGGATATAGTGAAAATTTAATAGATATTTTAAATCAAAGATATTATATTGATGAATTTTTAGAAAGTTATTTATCATATAGTCAAGAATTTGTTGACTTAGATACAAAAGATGTAATAACTGCTATAAATATCGGTATTGATAAAGAATTCTATACAGAAACACAATTAACGGATAGTTCCCTTGGTAATTTAATGCTTTTAAATAAATTTAATTATTTACCAGAAGATTACGTTCCAGAAGTAGTAAGTATACCACTTACCTATGCATACGACGATAACTACTTAACACAAGACGCTAAAGATGCTTATGTTAATATGGCAAGCGCTGCATTAAGTGAAGGAATACAATTAATTGCTTTTTCAACATATCGTTCTTATGAGGAACAAGAAACATTATACAATAGATACAAAACATCTTATGGTCTTGCTTTTGCTGAAGAATACTCTGCAAGAGCTGGATTTTCAGAACACCAAACAGGTTTAGCTGTAGATATAACTACTCCTGGATATTCAATGGATACATTTGATGAAAGTGATTCTTACAGTTGGTTAATTAGCAATTGTTATAAATACGGATATATATTAAGATATCCTGAAAATAGTGAACATTTAACCGGTTATAGTTATGAATCTTGGCATTATAGATATGTTGGAGTTGATGTTGCGACAAAAATTTATAATGAAGGAATAACATTTGATGAATATTATGCTTATTATATAAACAACAATTAATTGTTGTTTTTTCATATACTATAATGGTGATATTATGGACACATATAAAATTACATATATAATTATTTTTATTATAATTTGTTTATATATAAATGATGATAACTATCAAAATGATTTTTATCAAAATATAGTAATTATTACAGACCCTACTATTGACGTTTTAGTAAATAAAAACAATCAATTACAAAAAGACTATATACCAAATAATTTAGTATTAATTGACTTAGAATATGGTTATAATAATAAATACATGGTAAAAGAAGCATATGAGCAATTTGTTTTATTACACAATGATGCATCTATTTTAGGATTAGAAATAATAATAGTATCTGCATATAGAAGTTATGAATATCAAGAAAATTTGTACAACGGTTATGTAGAATCAAAAGGACTTGATTATGCAGACAAATGCAGTGCAAGAGCAGGACACTCAGAACATCAAACGGGATTAGCAATAGATGTTAGTAATTTTAAAACTGATTACGATGACTTTTTTTACACTGATGAGTATTTATGGATGAAAGATAATAGTTATAAATATGGATTTATTTTAAGATACAATATTGGAACAGAATATATAACCGGTTTTAAATTTGAACCTTGGCATTATCGATATGTAGGAACAAAATTAGCAACCTATTTATATGAAAACAACTTAACTTTAGAAGAATATAAAAAAAAGGATTAAAAAATCCTTTTTATTTATCTCTTAAAACAGCATTATTATTTTTAGTTACAGAATCTATTATTTTATTAAATACTTCCATAACTTCAATTTCATTTAATGTTTTAGTAGAATCAGTAAATGTTAATGCATATGCAATAGATTTTTCGTCTTCTCCTACTTTATCTCCTGTATAAACATCAAAAGCATTAATACTTTCTAATAATCTTCCACCACTTTTTCTTATAGTGGCTTCTATAGTTTCACTTGCTACATCTTTTTTAACTATAAACGCTAAATCTTTTGATATAGAAGGGAATTTATTTGCTTCCTTAAATTTAATTGGTTTAATTGTTTTCATTAATTCATTTAAACTTATTTCTGCTACATATATATTGTCTTTAATTAATTTAGGATGAACTTTACCAATAACTCCTATTTTTTTTCTGTCCATAATAATAGAAGCACTTATACCAGGATGTAAATCGTTTATAGAATCTTTTTTGAAACTATATCTATTTTTAAATCCAAAGTAATCAAGAATATTTTCAACTATTCCTTTTATAGTATAGAAATCAACTTCTTTTGATCCTTGAACATTATTCACTAAATAATTACCTTTCATTAATATAGCAATTTTTGAAGTTTCAGAAAAATTAATATCATAAGTTTTACTAATTTCATATATTAAAACATCTTCTACTTTTCTTGCTTTATTGTATTTATAAACATTTAATAATGATGGTAATAAAGACGTTCTTATAACTGATTTATCCTTACTCATAGGATTTGGTAAAATCATATTTTCTAAATTATCATATTTAAATAAATTACTGTCTTCTACACTAGTTAATGTATAAGTTTTTACTTCATTTAAGCCTAGAGCTCTAAGGCGTTTAGATGCTTGTTTACGATAATAAACATCTCCTATATAAACTCCTTTTTTTACTTCTAATGAAGGTTGTGTTGATTTTAGATTATGATAACCATATAATCTACCAATTTCTTCTGCTATATCATTAATGTTAGATTCAATATCTAATCTTCTATTTGGAATAGTAACAATTATTTCATCTTTAACATCATATTCAAAATCAAGTCTGTCTAGTTGTTTTAGCATATCTTCTGTCGAAATAGTAATTCCAAGCATCTTATTAACTTCTTCAGTTGTAAATGTTACTGTTTTGTTAGTTTTGTCTATTTTATCGTGTTTAACCATACCATCTAATATATCAGCTGATGCATATTTGTTTAATAAATAACAAGCTCTTAATATAGCCTCATCTGTGTACTCAAAATTAAGTCCTTTTCCATATCTTATAGATGCTTCACTTCTTAAGTTTAATCTGTTTGCAGTATTTCTGATACTAAAAGAATCAAATATTGCACTTTCAATTAATAATGAAGTAGTAGTTTCATCAACTTGTGTATTTTCTCCACCCATTACACCTGCAATTGCGACTGGTTTATCTGAGCTTATAACTATATCATTTGTTAGTTTTCTTTCTTGATTATCTAGAGTTACAATTGTTTCATCATTTGCTTCTCTTACTGTTATTTTATTTCCTAATTTATCAAAATCAAAGAAATGTAGAGGTTGACCATATTCAAGCATTACATAATTAGATATGTCAACAACGTTGTTTATACTACGCATTCCAACACTTTCTAATCTTTTTTTAATAAAATCAGGACTTGGTCCAATTTTTATATTTTTAACCATTTTAGCTAAATAATAAGGACATTTATCTGTTTTTACATCTAGTTTAAAATAATCATTTATATTTTCTTTAATACATGAAATTTCAAATTTTGGCAATTTTACTTTTTGATTAATAATTGTTCCTATTTCATAAGCAAATCCAATATGATAATAACAATCATTGTTTCTGTGCTTATGTACGTCAAGTTCATATAAAGTATCATCTAATCCCAAATAACTAATAGGATCACTTCCCACTGGTGCATCTTTAGAAAGTTCACATATACCTGCGTTATATCTTTCTTCTGTTTTTTCTTCTAGCCCTAATTCGTATAAAGCGCATATCATTCCGTTAGATTCAACACCTCTAATTTTGCTTTTTTTAATAACAAAATCACCTGGTAGACAAGCTCCAACCTTCGCTACTATAACTTTTAGATCAGCTCTTACATTAGAAGCTCCACAAACGATAGTAGTTATTTCATCACCTAGATCAACACTACAAACATTTAAGTGATCTGAATCAGGGTGTTTTTCAGTTGTTAATACGTGACCTATTACTAAATTTTTTATATTATTAGATACAACTTTTTCTACATTTACACCAGCTTTTGTAATATCAACGGCAAGTTCTTGTAAATCAATATTATCTAAATCTAAATATTCTTTTACCCAATTTAAACTAATCATTATTTTGCCTCCATTCTATCAAATGCTTTTGATTCTCTTAAATCATTTACATAAAAAGTTCTTACATCATTTATTCCGTATTTTAACATAGCTAGTCTTTCAGCTCCAAAACCAAATGCAAATCCTGACCAAACTTTAGGATCATAACCACAATTTGATAAAACATTAGGGTGTACTATACCTGCTCCTGCTACAGTAATCCAACCGGTATTTTTACATAATGGACATCCTGCTCCTTTACATTTAAAACAACTAATATCAGTTTCAACTGATGGTTCTGTAAATTGATAATAACTTGGTCTAAAACGAGTTTTAATGTCTTCACCAAATAATTTTTTTGCTATTATATCAAATGTTCCTTTTAAGTCTGCTAGACTAATATTATTTTTATCAACTACTAGTCCTTCAATTTGCATGAATTGATGAGAATGTGTTGCGTCATCTGAATCTCTTCTATAAGTTTTACCAGGACAAATCATTCTTATTGGTGTTTTTCCTTCACCCTCTATCATAGTTCTAGCTTGAACTGGAGAGGTTTGACTTCTAAGTAAAATTTCATCGTCTTTTAAATAGAATGTATCTTGAGCATCTCTTGCTGGATGTGATTTTGGAATATTAAGCATTTCAAAGTTAAATTTATCTAATTCAATTTCTGGTCCATCTATTACATCATATCCCATAGACATTAATAATTCTTCTACTTCTTCTACCATTACTTCTAAAATACTAGGTGTCCCAATAGATACTTTAGTAGATGGTAAACTAATATCTATTGATTCATTTTTTAATTTTTCATTTAAAATTTCTTCTTCTAAAGATAATTTTTTTGATTCAAAAATTTCTGTTGCTTCAGTTTTTAATTTGTTTAAATTAGCTCCGAAGTTTTTCTTCTCTTCTAAAGGTAATGTTTGTATTGTGCTTGTAAGGGCATTTATACTTCCTTTTTTACCTAAGTAAGTTACTTTTAATTCATTTAATTCGTTAACTGATTTTATTTCTTTTATTTTTTCTTTGATTTCTTGTAATATTTCTTCTAATTCTTTCATATTTCCTCCTATAAAAAAAATCACATCCTAGGATAAGGACGTGATTTCGTGGTACCACCTTAATTCGTGTATAAATACACCTTTCTGACTAAAACGCGTCACCGTTATAACTTTTTATTATAAAACTCTTAAGATGAATTCGAAAACTTATTTTAATCTATTCACACCTAGCATAGACTCTCTTTTTAAAATAATTGTTTTGTACTACTTCTTAGTCACTGTTTTTTAAAAACATATATATTATAACATGTTTTTTTTGTTTTTTATATATTTTGTAACTATCTTTCAATTTTTTTGGATGTTCCAGGATCTAAAAGAGGTGCTATTTTAGCCTTAAATGCTTCTTTTTGTATATCACAATATCTTTTCCACTCTTTATTCGTTGGTCCAAATTCACTTCCGTAAGGAGGTATATTTTCTATTTTTATAGAATCATCAATAAATGGCATAGCATATACTTGTTCTAAATTAGCGTGTATTTCTTCCTTTGAAAAAATCCCAGCCCTAAGCATCATAAGTGTTCTAGAAAATTTATTAGTATCTTTTCTGCAACAATCTTTAAATAACATATATAATTTTGAACCTCTTATATTAAGAGAATCGCATAATAGAATATCTAAAAATCCTCTTGGAGTACCTAGCATTTGTATCGCAACATGCATTGCACCTGGATTGCCTTCACTCATAACTGCTACAATTTCAAATGTATCCATATCACCTTTTATTTGTTCATCTGAGTCACTACCACAATCTGTTATCCCACGAACCAACATTTTCGCAGAAACCTTCAATGATTTTTCTGATATTACTGGATTTGGCGTGTTTAAAGATACATTATCTTTTAAAAACATACCTACTGTTCTTCCATCAAAACTTGTATTTTTAATATCTTCAATATTTTCACTATCAAAATTTATTTTTTCTTTTTCAATCATATTTCCTCCTATATATTTCTTGTTTGCATGTATTATACAATTTAAAAATAACAATATCAAGACTTTGCTTTAAATAATAGTATTCAGTTTTTTTCTAAAGTTTTTTGTTTTTGTTTTAAATTAGATAATAAAATAGGTTTTTCAATAAAATCAGGAGTTATTTCTTCTTCATCTTCATATATTAAAAAATCCATATCTTTAAGTGAATCTAATAAATAAATAGAATCAACTTGTTCTTTAGTAAGATTTTTTGGAATATACATTCTTCCCTGTGTATATATTCCTCTTAAACCAGGTAAATTTCCTAAATAAATCACAAAGCCTTCTTTTATTATTTC
>JAWXUI010000027.1:0-13617 GCA_044432805.1 Mycoplasmatota bacterium
CAAGCCCAAAAATATTATGATAGTTTATTAAATATGATTAATGCTGATGATATTTTATTTTTCCCATGTGATGATATTGTAGCAACAAGTTTTATGATATCTTCAAATGATTTTAAATTCGAAAGAATAAATACAATTAAAGAGTTAACTAAAGGTACTAAAAAAATTATTATTACTAATTTTAGTGGTATTACTAAATTTAATATTCCATTAGATATATGGAAAGATAATATTATTACTATTAACAAAGAAGAAATTGATAGAGAATTATTAATTAATAAATTAGTTAAAATAGGATATAAGAAAACATATACTGTATATAAAACAGGAGAGTTCTCTGTTAGAGGAAGTATAATCGATATATTCCCATTAAATTATGAAAATCCAATAAGACTAGATTTCTTTGGTGATGAATGTGATGATATAAAAGAATTCAGTGTTGATTCACAGTTATCAATAAGTAAATTAAATAGTGTTGAAGTAATTCCTGTTACAGAATTTTTCTATGATGATACTTTACTTAAAGATTCATTAAGTAAAATTAATATTACTGATGATATAAGATTAGATATTAACAATTTAGAGATAAGAGAAAAAATTGATTCATTAAATCACTATCTTCCATACTTTTATGATCCAACATCAATTATTAATATGATTGATTCAAAAGTATATATTCAAGATATTGATAAAATGAATGCTTTATATTTAAAAAGTTTAACTGATTTAAAAGAGTTTTTAAATGAAGAATTAAAACATAAATATTTTTTTACTATTGATGAGTTAGTAAATGATAAGATGTTTTATATTGATGGAGTTACATCACACGATAATCAAACAATAATTCATAATAAAGATTTAGAATATTATAATGGAAATTTTAGAAGACTTCTGAATGATATTAAACAATACCTTAATATTAAATATATTTATATTTCATTAAACAATATAGATAGATTAAAACGAGTAAAAGAATTCTTATTAGATAATGGTATTCCTTATCAAACATTAAATAAAGAAAATAATCCTAAAGTAGAATTTGTTAATTTTACTACACATTATGCATTACCATTAGATTCAAATACACTTAATGTATTAATACTAAACGAAGAAGCATTATATACAACTACAATTGAAAAGAAGAAAATTAAATATAAATCTTTATTTTCTAATTCAACAAAAATATCAAAACATGATGAATTAAAAATCAATGACTATATTGTACATTACGATTATGGAATTGGTAAATATATTGGAATTAAAGTAATGGAGAAAAATGGTTTATTCAGAGATTACCTACAGTTACAGTATCAAGGTACAGATATACTTTATATTCCAATTGAAAAAATTGATAAAGTACAAAAGTATAATGTAATAGAAGGTAGAGAACCTGCTTTAACTAAACTTGGAAGTTCGACATGGACTAAAACTAAAAAGAAAGTACTAGCTAAAGTAAAAGAAACATCTGAAAGATTAATTAAATTATATGCACAAAGAAATCAAGCAGTAGGTTTTCAATATTCAAGTGATGATGAACTACAAGTAGAGTTTGAAAAAACATTTGGATATGATTTAACTCTAGATCAGTTTAAAGCAATTCAAGCAGTAAAAGAAGATATGGAATCTACTAAACCAATGGATAGACTTATTTGCGGGGATGTTGGATTCGGTAAAACAGAAGTAGCAATTAGAGCAGCATTTAAAGCAATCATGGATAAAAAACAAGTTGCTTATCTTGCTCCAACTACACTCCTTACAAGACAACACTTTTACTCATTTAAAACTAGAATGTCTACTTTTGGAATTAATGTTGAATTATTAAATAGATTTGTTACAGCAAAAAGAACAAAAGAAATAATCCAAGGACTTGCTGATGGTACTGTTGATTGCGTTGTTGGGACACATAGATTATTATCTAAAGATATTATATTTAAAGATTTAGGATTATTAATAACGGATGAAGAACAACGTTTTGGTGTTACTCATAAAGAAAGAATAAAAGAAATAAAATTAAATATAGATACATTAACTTTAACAGCTACACCAATACCAAGAACATTACAAATGTCTATTATGGGAATAAAAGATTTATCTACAATTGAAACACCACCTAAAAATAGATATCCTGTACAAACATATGTAACACAACGTAATGATTCAATTATAAAAGAAGCAGTTGAAAGAGAAATTATTCGTGGTGGTCAAGTATTTTATATGTATAACTATAAAGATGATATTATCGATATTGCTGCACATGTAAATAAATTAGTACCTGAAGCTAAAATTGTAACAGCTCATGGATCAATGAGTAAAAATGAATTAGAAGATACTATTCAAGATTTCATCGATAAAAAATATGATGTATTAGTATGTACTACTATAATTGAAACAGGTATTGATATACCTGATACAAATACATTATTAATACATGATGCAGATCAATTAGGATTATCACAGTTATATCAGTTAAGAGGAAGAGTAGGTAGAAGTGATAAAATCGCTTATGCTTATTTAATGTATGATAATAAAAAAGTATTAACTGAACAAGCAACAAAGAGATTAGAATCAATTCAAGAGTTTACTGAACTAGGAAGTGGATATCAAATTGCTATGCAAGATCTTGCTATTAGAGGAGCAGGAGATGTACTTGGTGAACAACAATCAGGATTTATGGATAACATCGGTGTTGAGTTATATTTAAAAATATTAAATGATACATTAAAAGAATTAAAGAATCCTGTTGTAGTAGAAGAACCTGTTACTGAATTCAAACAAATATATTCTAATAGAACAATTGATAATGAATACATTAATAATGAAGATGCTAAATTAGAAATTCATAGTAAAATTAAAACATTAACTTCAGTAAATAATTTAGTTAAATTACAACTAGAATTAGAAGATAGATTTGGTAAATTTGATAATGAATTACTATCATATATGTATGAAAAACTATTCTTTAATCTATGTCATAAATTAACTATTTATGATATTAAGGATAATTTTAGAGAGAAAAGATTAACTATCTCAAGTAAAACAACAAGCAAATTAAATCCAGAAAAATTGTATAAATTAATATATGATTCAAATATAGCAAACATAAAATATGTGATTGATGAATTTATTATTATAATTGATTTATCGCATAACAAAGACAATATTTGGTTACCTGATACTTGTAAATTATTAGATAAGATTATCAATTTACTAAATTAATTTATAACAAAGTATATATTTACATTTTTTGTTAATAATATTTGTGGTGATATAAATGAAAGAAACTGGTGTAATAAGAAGGATAGATGAATTAGGTAGAATCGTTATACCTAAAGAGATTAGAAAAAAGTTAAAAATACGTAATGGAGATTCAATAGATATCTATATTGATCAAGATAAAATAGTACTTCAAAAATATAGTGCATTAAAAGATTTAGATACAGTAATAACAATTTTATTAGATACTTTGAAGAAAGTATATGGGGCTAAAATTGTTATTACGGATATGACAAAAGTTATTGCAACTACTGTTAAAGAAATTCCATTAAATGAATTATCAGAAGAATACATTAAACTAATTGAAAAGAAAAAAGAGACTGATTTAAATAAATCAAGCATAACATTAAATAATGAATATATATTAAATACATATTCAAAAGTTTTACCAATTGTTATATATGGAGATTTATTTGGTTCAATTTTAATAATGGATTGTACTAATAAATCAATTGAAATACTTAATTTGATAAATTCATTCATATCTGATTACATTGAAACATAAAATAAAAGACAATTAATTTTGTCTTTTTTTGTTGTATTTTTACGATAAATATCATACAATACATAAAGAGAGAAAATTAAAGGAAGTAAAAAGAATGAGATATAATTACAAAGGAGACAATTATGTTAAATTCAAAAAAAAGTAATATATTATTTATATTCATTCAAATTTTATCATTAACAATTATGGTAATGTGTGTATTAGGAGTATTCATTACAAAAGATGACGATAGACAAGCAAGATATTTTTTCAATTTCTTTACTATCTTATGGCTATTCTTAGTTACATTTATTCCACGTATATTAAAGAAAAAAATTAAATTAGCAGTACCAGATCCAATATTAGTAATATTTTTAGTATTCTGTATTTGTCACTTCTTATTAGGTGAAGCTGGACATTTCTATTTATATGTACCGCATTGGGATACAATGTTACACTTAATCGGTGGAGCAGTAACTGCAATACTAGGATTTTGTTTAATAGGTTTATTTAATGATATTCAAAAAATTGATGTTAAACTATCACCATTCTTTTTAGCATTATTCGCAATATGCTTCACTATTACAGTTGGAGTTGTATGGGAAATATTTGAATTCGCATCAGATGTGATTACAGGTTCTAATATGCAAAGATATATGGATAGTGTAACAGGTGAAGTATTTGTTGGGATTGCTGCTTTAAAAGATACAATGAAAGATTTAATACTTGAATCAATTAGTGCTGTAGTTGTTGGGATGATTTACATTTTTAATACTAAATTTAGAGATAGTATTGATAATTTCAAAATGAAAAGAATTCGTGATGAAGAAAATAAAGAAGTAAACAAAACAGTACAAATCGAAGAATAATATATGAACATAAAAAAGAGTTTTTAAATAAACTCTTTTTTTATATTTATATTGTGTCAACTAATTGACACATTAGAATTAAAATGTTAAAATTAGTAAGATTGAAAGGAGTATGACATTGAATAAAAAAATAGAAACATTACAACGAATCCTTCAATTAAGCGAATTCGTTAAATTTAATGGTAAAGATAGAAAAAATCACCATAGGCTTAAAACTGATTTAGGTAAATCAAGTAAGAGAATAATATGGTTATTAAAAAGAAATGGACCTTTAAATCAAAGACAAATATCAAAAGAATTAAATATTAGTCCACAAGCTATATCTGAAGCTGTTAAAAAATTAGAAACAGCGAATTTCATTATAAAAGAAATAATTAACAAAAATGAAACACAAATAAAGTTAACTGAATTAGGTGAACAACATGCACTTATAATAAAAGAAAGAATACAAAAGCATGCTGATTCATTATTAAGTGAATTTGAAGATGAAGAACTTCAAGTAGTAATAGACTTTATAAATAAGATAATAAATAAGGAGAAAAAAGATGTTTAAGTTAATGAAGAACTCTTTAAGAGAGTACAAAATTTATGCAATATTAACACCACTAGTTGTATTACTAGAAGTGTTTATAGAAGTTTCATTACCAATGCTTGTTGCAAATATCACAAATGAATTTAATAAAGGTGGTATGGAAGTAAATAAATTAGTAATGTACGGATTAATATTACTTGCACTTGCTGGTACATCATTATGTCTAGGTGTTTTATCTGGAAGATTTAGTGCATTAGGTGCTACAGGTTTTGCTAAGAACTTAAGAAAAGATGTATATACAAATGTACAAAACTTTTCATTTAAAGATGTAGACCAATTTTCTAACTCAAGTTTAGTTACACGATTAACAACAGATATTACTAATATTCAAAATTCATATGCAATGATTACAAGAGTTGCAATAAGAGTACCAATGTTATTAATAATGAGTATTGTAATGGCATTTGTTGTATCACCAGAAATGGCAATGTACTTTGTAATTGTAATGCCAATAATGGCTGGTGGTTTATTATTAATTGTAAGTAGAGTATTCCCTCTATTTGATAGAATATTCCCTAAATATGATAAATTGAATAAATCTATTCAAGAAAATATTAAAGGTATTAGAGTTGTTAAAACATTCTCTACTGAAGATAAAGAAAGAAGTAATTTTGAAGAAAAAGCACGTGATATCCAAAGAGATTTTACTAAAGCAGAAAAAATTATTTCTCTAAACTCACCATTAATGTCATTCTCAATGTTTGCAATCCAAATGCTTATTTATGGATTTGGTTCTAAATTAATTGTTGAATCATTTGAAGTAGAGTTAGCTCAAGGTGATTTATCTGCATTATTAACATATAGTACTACAATGCTTATGGCATTAATGATGTTAATGATGGTATTCGCTATGATATCTATTTCAAGAACAAACTGTAAACGTGTATTAGAAGTTATTGAATATGTCCCAACAATGGAAGATCACAATGAAGTAACAGAAGTTAAATCAGGAGAAATAGAATTTAAAAAGGTAAACTTTAGATATAAAGATTCTTCAGAAAAAAATACATTAGATAATTTCAATATCCATATTAAAGCTGGATTACAAATTGGTATTATTGGTGGTACTGGTTCTGGTAAATCATCATTCGTTAATTTAATTCCTAGATTATACGATATTAATGAAGGTGAATTATTAATTGGTGGAGTAAGTGTATCTGATTATAATTTAGAAGCACTAAGAGACCAAGTAGCAGTAGTGTTACAAAAAAATGTATTATTTAGTGGAACTATTAGAGAAAATTTAAAATGGGGAAATGAAAATGCAACTGATGAAGAAATCATGGAAGCATGCGATAACGCATGTTGTACTGAATTCCTTAAAAAGTTCCCTGATGGTTTAGATACAATGATCGAACAAGGTGGTATGAATGTATCTGGTGGACAAAAACAACGTTTATGTATCGCAAGAGCATTACTTAAAAATCCAAAAATTATTATTTTAGATGATTCAACATCAGCTGTAGATACTAAAACAGATATGATGATTAATGATGCATTTAAACAAAACTTAAAAGATACTACAAAATTAATTATCTCTCAAAGAATTTCATCAATTGAAAAATGTGATTCAATTATTGTATTAGATGAAGGTAAAATCACTGGATTTGACACTCATGCTAATTTAATTAAAAACAATGTAATTTATAAAGAAATTTATGATGTACAAATGCAAAACAAATCTACTGATGATACAGTAGAAGCGAAAGGAGATGAAACTAATGAATAAAGGACCTATGGGACCTAGAGGTGCAGGTAAGAAAGCACCTAAAGGAGCTTTAAAGAAAGTTATTCAGTATTTAGCAAAACGTAACAAACCACAATTAATTATTGTAGCAATATGTTTAGCTGTTTCAGCAATGGTTTCATCATCATCTGGTATTTTCGTACAAAGAATTATGAATGATGTTATAGTTGAAGGATTAAAATTAGAATCATTTGATGCTGTATCAGGTACATTAACAACGTTATTAATTATTATTGGTAGCTTAGCAACACTTAGTGTTATTGCTTCATTAACTTATACAAGAATTATGGCTGGATTAACTCAAAAGGTTATGTACGAATTAAGATGTGAAATGTTTAATAAAATGCAATCTTTACCAGTTAAGTATTTTGATCAAAATCCACATGGTGATATCATGAGTGCTTATACAAATGATATTGATGCTTTAAGACAATTCTTATCACAAACATTAGTAGCATTAATTACAACAAGTATTACAATATGTTTCGTTTTAAGTTCTATGTTATATTCAAGTTTTATACTAACAGGAATTGTTATTTTTGGGGTAGTGATAATTTTTACGTTCACTAAAAAAATCGCACAGTCAATGGGTAAATTCTTTGGTAAACAACAACATAACATGGGTGAATTAGAAGGTTTTGTTGAAGAAATGATGGAAGGACAAAGAGTTGTTAAAGTATTTAATTACGAAGACAAAGCGATGTCTAGATTTGATGAATTAAATGAAAAATTACAATCATCTTCAGCAGAAGCAAACAAAAGAGGAAATATCTTAATGCCTGTTTTAAATAATATGGGTAATTTAATTTATATAACAGTAGTTATTGTTGGTAGTTTAATGATTACTTATAACATTCCAAATATTTCAATTGGTTATTTCTTCTCAAGTAACTTAGAAATTGCTGCAGTAGTAGCAGGATTTATTTTAATGGCTAAACAATTAACAAGTGCTATTTCTCAAATATCACAACAATTACCAATGTTTGGTATGGCATTAGCTGGTTCTAAACGTATCTTTGATTTAATTGAAGAAGCACCAGAAACAGATGATGGTTATGTAACTATGGTTAAAGGTTATATGGAAAATGATAACTTTGTAGAAACAAATAATCACAATGATAAATGGTACTGGAAATATCCACATCAGTCATATGATGGTACAACATATCATGAAGTTAAAGGTGATATTGTATTAGAAAATGTTGACTTTGGTTATGTACCAGAAAAATTAGTATTAAAAAATATTAGTGTTTATGCTAATCCAGGAGAAAAAATTGCTTTAGTAGGATCAACTGGTGCTGGTAAAACAACTATTACAAATATTATTAATAGATTCTATGATATCGCTGATGGTAAATGTAGATTTGATGGTATTAATATTAATAAAATAAAAAAATATGATTTAAGAAGATCATTAGGGGTAGTATTACAAGATACTAACTTATTTACAGGAACAGTATTTGAAAATATTGCATATGGTGTTGAAAATGCTACTTTAGAACAAGTAGAAGCTGCTGCTAAAACAGCTAATGCATATGAATTCATTACAAGACTTCCTGATGGATTTAATACAATATTAGAAAATAATGCATCAAACTTATCTCAAGGACAAAGACAATTATTAAGTATTGCACGTGCTGCATGTGCTGATACCCCAGTAATGATTCTTGATGAGGCTACATCATCTATTGATACTAGAACAGAAGTATTAGTACAACAAGGTATGAATCAATTAATGGAAGGTAGAACAGTGTTTGTTATTGCACATAGATTATCAACTATTAAAAATTCTGATTGTATCATGGTATTAGAGAATGGTAATGTTATCGAAAAAGGTAACCATGCTTCTTTAATTAAAGATAAGAAAACTTATTATAGTTTCTACACAGGTAAAATAGAATTAACATAATAAAATAATAAAAACCATAAGTCATAAGACTTATGGTTTTATTTTTTTATCTATTCTTCAATATCATATGCAAAGTTACAATTCGTAATTACCCATTTACCAATTAAACTGTAATCAGAAATTTCAGCAACAATGTTCTTTTTAGTATTCTCAATAATAGAGAAAGATTTAGCATTAGAACTTTCAATTGATATTTCATCTGTTGTTTGAGTAGAATTGAAACATCTTTTTACATAGAATGTTTTTAAGAATAACTCTAACATTTGTAATTCCATTTTAATTGCATTTTGCATACCAGAAGTTAATTTCTCGAAATATAAATTATCCATATCAAAATCAATTACATTAGCAGTAGTAGTATATACTGTTTCACCATCATATAAGTAACAATAGTAAACACCATCAACTTGGTTGACATACATTGTAGTATTTTCATTTTCGCAATAATAAAACATTTTATTAGGAATATTTTTCCCAAACTCTCTAATCATCCAACCATCCAAAGAAAAATTAAATGTATAAGATGTTTCAATTGTTTTAACATTTTCAACTTCTGTAAATTCACGTAAATCTAAATACATATAAATCACCAACCTTCATTAGTTAATTTATCACATAATTGAAAGTAAGTAAAATTGAAGTGTGCTTTTTTATTATTATAAAGTAAGCGAAAAAAGTGCAAGAATTTTTACACGATTAATACACAAAAAAATGTATCTTAATTAAAAGATACATTTTCTTCTTTTATTTCTTTAGCACCAAGTAAATCAATAATGAAATTATAATTTTCTTTGTGACATTCTAAAGGTTCTTCATATAATGCTTGAATTAACTGTTTATCTTCAGCTTTATAGTAATAACCTGAATAACATACATTGTCAGATTGAAATGTAAATAACTCAATTTTAGAGATGATATCATCAGTTGGATTTTTAAATATCTCTAATCCATAAAATCTTTTACACTTTTCTAATTTTTTATTTGGTTTATTCTTTTCATTTGTTTGTCTATTGAAATATAAATTATTATCTTCAACTACGCATACTCTATATGCATTTTCACCTTTTACAAATAAATAGTTTGTACCAAAATAATATTTAGTAATTTCAGCATTTTGTTCTTTAAGAGAAGTAATAATGCTATCAAAATTCTCTAATTCGTAAGTTTTAGGATTATGATTTTTCTTTTTCATTTGAGCCATTACAATTCTACTAGTTAATTCATTGATTAACATCATAAGCAAAATTAAAGTAATGCTACATACAATTATAAATGCTGTTTGTGGTATACCTTCTACAAATACATATAGTAGTGTAAAAGATATCGCAACAAGTAAATCAATAAAAATAATTACTCCTATTTTTTTCTTTGAGAAGTTTTTAAATAGTCCTACTGCATTATTCATTATTCTTCACCTAATAATTTTTCTAATTCATCAACAAGTTTAGTTAATCTATTACATACAGCTTCAAATGGTTCTTTAGTAGTTAAATCAACATTTGCTTTTTTAACTAACTCTACAGGGTAGTCAGATCCACCTGATTTTAATAAAGTTAAATAATCATTTAATCCATTATTATTTTTAACATTCTCATACATCATGATACTTGCTGCATAAGAAGTAGCGTATTGATATACATAAAATGCTGTTGAATGGAAGTGAGGAATATACGCCCATACATATTGTTTATATTGTTGTTTATCTAAATCTAAACCATAGTATTGCATATTTAATTCTTTCATAATATTAGATAAAACTACATGATTAAATGTTCCATTTTCTTCATAATATTTATGTGCTTGATATTCATAATCTGCGAAAAGCGATTGACGATAAAATGTCCCAAGTAAGCCATCTATTGCACTTTGAAGCATAACAATTTTCTCATTTTTATCTGTTATTTTTGATAGTAAATGATCAAGTAATAAATGCTCATTAAAGATAGACGCAATCTCTGCTACGAACAATGTATAATTAGCAGTTTCTGCTGGTTGGTACTTTTGTGAAAACTTAGTATGCATTGAATGTCCTGCTTCATGAGCAAGAGTAAAACAATCATTTATTGTATCAGTATGATTCAATAAAATAAATGGTTCATGTTCTGCGATACCACAAGAGAATGCTCCTGATTGTTTTCCATCAACTGGATAAACATCTACAAGTCCATCTTTTAAAACATCTAAAGCAAATTCATAAAATTCACCACCAATAGTTTCAATTGATTCTAAAACAAGTTTTAAAGAAGTGTTATAATCAAATTTAGTTTTTGATGTCTTTAATTGAAGAGGTCTATCATAAGTATAATGAGTTTCAATTCCAAAATATTTTTTTCTTAAATCAAAATACTTTTTAACTGGTTCTGTATTTTCTTTTGTTGTATTAATTAAATTAAGATAAATTTGTTTATCAATATTATTAGAATATAAAACCATATCTAAAATAGATTCATGTCCGCGAACTTTTGCTTTTGCACTTCTTGATTGGACAATACCTAAGTAGATTGAGGCAAATGTATTTTTATGAGTTTCAAAATATTTGAATACTGCTTCAAAAATTAATTTACGATCTTCTTGAGATTTAGTTACTTCCAACAAACTTCTAAAGTTTGCTGTTGAAACATTTAAAACCTCTCCAGTAGAAAGTGTTACATCAACAGCTGTAGCATCAGCTACTGATAATTGATCATATAATGAATCGTAGTTATCAAGTGCAGCTTGATAATGAGACATTAATAATTCTTCATCTGCTGATTTAATATATTTTTGGTTTCTAAATAATTTATCAAAATTGAATTTGTTAGCATTATGAGTTTCTTTAATAAAAGCATTAACATTATCTTGACCAATTGCAATAATCTCGCTTGAAACAAAAGAAGTTAAAGAATTATAATGTTGAAATAAATTTACTACTTTGTTTCTTTGTTCTTGAATACTAACATCCTTTTGATTTGTACTAAATTTTAACATAGCATAACAATATAATACTTCTAATTTAACATCCACACTTTTTGAGTAATCTAAATACTCTAAGAAAGTTTTCTTATCATTTAATTTACCTTTAAAATTTGTTACTAATTCGATTTCCTTAGTAATAACTTCTAAATCTTTACTCCACTCTAAATCATTTTTATACAGTTGTTCTAAATTCCATTTCATATAAAAATCCTCCTTATAATTTAGTTAATTTTACCATATTACACAATAAAAGAAAACAAAAAGGAATAGTTAATAAAGTGAACCCCATAAGTTGGACCAAGTAAAATTGGAAAGACTTATGGGGTTTTTATTATGAAATTAAAATTACAAGATAAATTAGAAATTATAGAAATGTATACTCAAGGATTCTCCATTGCAAAAATTAGATTAAAATATAATGTTGGAAAAACAGTTATTACAGAAATTACGAGACAATATAGGACACATGGTATAGAATCATTTACCGAGAAATTTAAAAACAGAAAATATACTATAGGATTCAAAATAGAAATAGTATCTAGAGTTTTAAATGGTGAAGCTAAGAATTCTATTTCTAATGAACTTATGATTAATATAGGTTTGATTCATTCTTGGCTTAAAAAATATGACGAATTAGGTTATAATGGTCTTAAAGAAAAAATAAAAGGCAGGCCTAAAAACATGAGTAATGAAAACAAACAAACAAATAAATTAGAATTAAATGATACAGATAAAAGAATTAAAGAACTTGAAGAACGAAATGCTCAATTAGAAATGGAAAATGATCTATTAAAAAAATTGAGAGCCTTGGTTCAACAAAGAGAACAGCCACAAAACAAGAAAAAATAACTGTTGTATTTGAATCAAGGCATAAATACCAATTAAATAAGATGCTAAAATTCTTTGGAATAGCAAAATCAACATACTTTTATAATATTAAAAATATTAATAAAATCGATGAGAATTATGAATTAAATAATACAATTAGATTGATATTTAATGAGAATAAAGCTAGATATGGATATAGAAGAATAACTTTAGAGTTAAGAAATAGAGATATCATAGTAAATCATAAAAAGGTTAAAAGATTAATGAAAGTATTAAATTTGTACGGTAAGCAACCAAAAGCTAAATATAAATCTTACAAAGGTGATGTAGGTAAAATCTGTGGTAATTTATTACTTGATAAAGTAGTTGATACTAATAATATTAATACGTGCTATAAAAGAAATTTCTCTACTACTTCAGTTAATCAAATATGGAGTACTGATGTTTCTGAGTTCCATATAGCATCGGGTAAACTTTATTTATCACCTATATTGGATGCTCATAATCGAGAAATTATATCTTATACAATTTCTAGATCTCCTAATTATAAACAGGTAGCAGATATGCTTAATCAAGCATTTCAAAATCATAAGAATCTTGATGACTTAATATTTCATTCCGATCAAGGATGGCAATATCAAATGAAACAATACAGGGATGCTCTTTCTTGCAAGAATATTAAACAAAGTATGTCTAGAAAAGGTAATTGTTATGATAACTGTATCATTGAAATATTTTTCGGAACAATGAAAAATGAAATGTTCTATGGTAATGAATACACTTTTAATTCATTAGAAGAATTAGAAAAGGAAATGCATGAATATATTAAATATTATAATGGAAAAAGAATTATGACAAAATTAAAAGGCTTGACGCCTATTTCATATAGACATCAAACCTTAAATGATGTAACATTAAATTAAATTTTTCTTAAAGTCCAACTTATGGGGTTCACTCTAT
>JAWXUI010000028.1:0-13325 GCA_044432805.1 Mycoplasmatota bacterium
TTATTTATTCTTTTAATCATTATACTTGGGGCTTATATTTAAGCCTGGATTGGAGGTAGAAATATGTCTTGTCAAAATAACACAAGCAATAACGGGTTTGTTATTTTAATAGTTTTATATATACTATTAGCTATTATATTAGGAGCTGCATATTGCTAAAAGAGGAAAAACCTCTTTTTTTATGTAAAATAAAGTAAACAAATGTTGTTTTTATTTACAAAAGTGTGTATTTTTAGTAAAATAGTGGTAGTAAGTGGTGAATAGTGGTGAGTATATGTTTTTAGGTGAGTATCATCATTTTATGGATTTAAAAGGAAGAATAACTTTGCCATCTAAATTAAGAAATTTATTAGGTGAAGAATTTATTATTACAAGAGGACTTGATAATTGCTTATTTATTTATTCAAAAGAAGAATTTTCTAAATTAATAGATAAATATAAACAATTACCAAACACCTATGATGCAAGAAACTTTATGAGGTTTTTCTTATCAGGTGCCCTCGAACTTACTTTTGATAAACAAGGAAGAATAAATATTTCTACACCATTAATAAAATATGCTGATTTAAAAAAAGAAGTAGTGATAATAGGCGTAAATGATCATTTAGAAGTATTTGATAAAACTAAATGGGAAGAATTTATTAAAAAAAATGAAGAAAATATAACTGAAGTAACTGATAAATTATTTGAAAGCTATAGGTGATTATATGCATAAAAGTGTGCTCTTAGAAGAATCAATTGAAAATTTAAACTTATCTGATGATGCAATAATTGTAGATGCAACACTTGGATATGCTGGACATTCATCACGTATATTAGAAAAAGTATCAAAAGGTTTTTTATATTCTTTTGATCAAGATATAAACGCTATTGAATTTAGTCAACATAAATTAGAAAAAATAAATGATAATTTTGAAATAATTAATTCTAATTTTGTTAATATAAAAGAAGAATTAAATAAAAGAAATGTAAATTTAGTGAATGGTATTTTATTTGACTTAGGTGTTTCTAGTCCACAATTAGATCAAAGTGATAGAGGATTTAGTTTTCATCAAGATGCAGCCTTAGATATGCGAATGAATCAAAATAGTGATCTAAGTGCTTATGAAGTAGTGAATAATTATACTTATAATCAATTAGTTTCAATATTTTTAAAATATGGAGAAGAAAAATATTCAACTAGCATTGCTAGAAATATAGAAAAAGAAAGACAAATTAAACCGATAGAAACTACACTAGAATTAGTTGAGATAATAAAAAAATCAGTACCAGAAAAATATAGAAGAGAAAAACATCCAGCTAGAAAAATATTTCAAGCTATTAGAATAGAAGTAAATGATGAATTAAACGTATGTGAAAAAGCAATGAGACAATCACTTGATTTGTTAGATATCAATGGTTATCTATGTGTCATAACTTTTCATTCATTAGAAGATAAAATAGTAAAAAGAATATTTAATGAAGTAAGTAAAATTGATAGTTCGTTATCAAAGTTACCAATAATACCAGAAGAATATTTACCAAAATTCGAAATCATTGCTAATATTACACCAAGTACAGAAGAACTAGACGAAAATAATCGTGCAAGAAGTTCGAGATTAAGAGTAATAAAAAGAATAAGATGAGGGAATAAATATGAAGAAACAAAAGAGGGTTAAGTTTTCTATTTTTGAAAAGAAGTTATATTCAATTTCTTTTCTATGTCTTGTATTTTCAATAATAATTCAAATATTTTTTGGAGCTAATGTTGGTAATTTAAGTATAACAGTAGAAAAATTAAAATATGAAATAACAACAGTAGAAAAAGAAAATGAAGGACTTACAATGATTTTTAATGAAATGACAGCATTTTCTAATGTAAAAGAAGTTGTAAAAGAATTAGGATTGTCTTATAATAGTGATAATATAATAAATATTACTAAATAGAGGTGAAAAAATGAAGAGAAAAGATTGTAAAATACAAAACTTAGTTTATAAATTTTTTCTAATTTGTTTTTTCATTTTATTATGCACTCTTTTATATATTGGTTTATCTCCAGTTGTCCTTGGAATAGACATGTCAAGTTTTGCAGCTAGTAGAAATACAGTAAAAACAACACTGACAGCATCAAGAGGAACAATATATGATTCAAATGGTGATGTTTTAGCGCAAAATATGTCTTCTTATACTGTCATAGCGTATTTATCAGATACAAGGACTGGTTCTTCTAATACTTTATATCACGTAGAAGATATAGAAGGAACGGCAAAAGCATTATCTTCTATATTGAATATGACAGAAGAATCACTAATTGAATTATTATCAAGAGAAGTATATCAAGTTGAATTAGGGCCTGGTGGAAGAAATATTTCTGAACTAGTAAAAGCAGAAATAGAAGCTCTTAACTTACCGGGAATAGACTTTGTTGAAAGTTATGTTAGAACGTATCCAAATGGTGATTTTGCCTCATATATAGTCGGATATGCTAAAACAGATGATGACGATGTTATATATGGTGAATTAGGAATTGAAGCAAAGTACGATGATTTATTAACCGGAGTAGATGGTTATTTAGAATATCAACAAGATAGATTTGGTTATAAAATACCTGATACTGCCGAAATTAGAGTAGATGCAGTAGATGGATATGATGTTTATTTAACTCTTGATTCTAATATACAACGTTTTTTAGAGACAAGTGTAAAAGAAGTGGCTGAAACTTATGACCCAGAGTGGGTGCAAATAACGGTAATGGATGCCAATACGGGTGAAATTTTAGGTTCCTCTACGAGCCCTTCATTTGATCCAAATATTAGAGATATAACAAATTATGAAAACCCTTTAATTTCTTATGTTTATGAACCGGGTTCAGTCATGAAAACATTTACATATATGTGTGCTATAGAAAACGGAGTATATGATGGTGATTATACTTTTACATCAGGCGCTATTTCTATTTATGATGATGTAATAACTGACTGGAATACAAAAGGATTTGGAACAATTACACTAGATAAAGGATTTGAATATTCTTCTAATGTTGGGATAGTTACAATAATGGATACAATGCTTTCTAAAGAACAATTAAGTGATTGTTTTACATCATATGGTTTTGGAAGTACAACCGGTATAGAATTAACAAGAGAATTAAGTGGAAATGTAACATTTACTTATCCAATAGAAGTAGCTGCTGCTGGATATGGACAAGGTATTACAACTACAGCAATTCAGCAATTACAAGCTCTTACAATATTATCTAATGATGGAAAAATGATCACACCAAGTATTGTTGATAAAATAGTAGATCCAAATACAGGTGAGATTATTTATGAAAATGAATTAGTAGAAACAGAAGCTTTGGTAAGTCAAGACACTATTGATAAAGTAAAAGAATTATTATATAACACTATAAATAATACAGATACATATACAACTGGTAAAAATTACAGTATTGAAGGTTATGATATTATTGGTAAAACAGGAACTGCTCAAATATTTGATACAGATTCTGGAAAATATTTAACAGGAAGCAATGATTATGTTTATTCGTTTGCTGGAATGTATCCGTATGAAGATCCAGAATATATAATATATGCCGCGATTAAACAACCAAGTTATGGTACATCAACAACTCTATATGAACCAGTAAAAGAAATTTTACAAAACATTGCAACATACTCAAATATGTTTGAAGAACAATCTCTTGCAAATGCTTATGAAACAATTACGTTAGAAAGTTATATTTCAGCAGATGTTTTAACAACTTCTAGCTATTTAGAAAAATTAGGAATTGAAGTTTTATTGTTAGGTGATGGTGATACTATAATTAATCAATATCCAAGTAAAGGAACAAGTTTAATTGATGGAGATAGAGTTATATTTTTAACTAATTATACACAGCTTTATATGCCTTCATTAATTGGTTTATCTAGTAAAGAAGCAGCAATTGTTTTGGATTACTTAGATATTTCATATAGCATTGAAGGATATGGATATGTAACTACACAAAGTGTGTTACCAGAAACATTAATTTTAAAAGAAACAGAAGTTGTAATAACACTAGAAGATAAATATATAAATTAAGTATTGAAAAATACTTTTTTTTGTAATTTTATATCACTTGCTGCATAAATTAAAATGAGGAGTGATTATATGGCATATAGAGAAATAGTAACTAAAGCAATAGTAGGAAAAGGAAAAAAAATACTAAAAAATTCATATGATATACAAGCAACACAAAAACCTTCTACTGTATTAGGTTGTTGGGTTATCAATCACCAATTTAAAGGATTTAAAAGCGGGGAAAAAATCGGAGTGGATGGTTCTTTTGATGTGAATATTTGGTATTCATATGATGATGATTCAAAAACAACTGTAATTAATAAAAAAATAGATTATAATGATTTATTTAATATACGAGTAAAAGAAGAATTTGATTTAAGTACAGATACAGAAGTAATTGTTAGAACATTAAAACAACCGGTTTGTTCAAAAGTTTTAATTGATGGTGATAAAATAAGTTTTGATGTAGAAAAAGAATTAGGTGTTGAAATAGTTGGGGAAACAAAAGTCAAAATAAGTGTTGAAGAAGAAGAAGAACCATGGGATGAAGTAATAGATGAAATAAGCGATGAAGTACTAAAAGAAATAGATAATGTAGATGATGATTATTTAAACCAAACACCTTAATGGTGTTTTATTGTGTTTATAAAATATTTTGATATAATTATAGTAGAAAGTTGGTTTTATATGGAAAATTCAAATTATATATTTACTTCGAAAAATATTATTTTTAAACAAGTTTCAAAAGATTATATATCTGATTATTTACTTATGATAAACGATATTGAAATAGCAAGTAAAATCAGTAAAAATATTTGTACGTATACTTATGAAGATGAAGTAAAATGGGTAGAAGAAAAAATAAAAGAAAATGATTTAGTTTTTACTATGGTAGAAAAATCTACTGGTGATTTTATTGGTAATATAGAAATAATGAAGGTAATTAATAAAGTGGGGGAAATAGGTATTTCTCTTGCAAAGTCAAAACAAAATAAAGGATATGGAAGTGAAGCTATATCTTCACTTATGGAATATGGAAAAACAACTTTAGGTATTAACAGTTTTGAATTAAATGTATATGTTACAAATCCAAGAGCAATTCGTTGTTATGAAAAAGTAGGTTTTATAAAATCTGGTGAAGGTAAAAATAAAGAAAGTATCCATATGACATGTATTATGTAACATATTAATTTTTATAAAAATATTGTTTATAAAATATTTTTTTATTAAAAAATATATGATATACTTGTTAAGTACTTATTTTTTAATAAGAAAGGGGAGTAAATATGAATTTTGAAATTAATAACAAAAATATATTAAAGTTTGTAGTTCCATGTATGATGACAATGATTTTTACATCAATATTTGTTATGTCAGATGGTATTATAGCATCTAATTTTATAAACGAAACAGCTTTAGCAGCAATCAATTTAGTATTACCAATCACATCATTATTTTTAGCTATAGGATTAATGTTTGGATCTGGTATAAGTGCGATATGTAGCAAATTTATGGGTGAGGGGAATATAAGTAAAGCAAGAGAATCAATGTCTTTGATTTTATTAGTCGCGTTTATATTAGGTATTGTATTTACTATTATAATACAATTTAATATAGATAATATATTACAATTTTTAGGGACTAGCAGTGATACGTATGAATATGCATATTCATATTTAAAAGTATTATCTTGTTTCTCTGGTGTTTTAATGATTCAAACAATATTACAAAATTTAATGATTGTTGCCGGAAAAGCATTTACATATTTTAAAGTAATGATGGCAAGTGGAATTATTAAAATTTTATCTGGTTGCTTTTTAGTAGGTTATGTAAATTTAGGAATTACCGGAATAGCATTTTCTTGTGCTTTAGGGTATTTAATCCCAGCTATATTTTCGTTTGTAATATTATTAAAAAAAGAAGAAAATAATTTATATATAATAAAACCAAAATATGATAGAAAAATAATAACAAACGCATGCTTAAATGGATCTAGTGAAATGGTAACTAATTTAGCGACCGCGATTACAACTTTTTTATTCAATTCAGCTATGCTTAAATTAATTGGCGATAATGGTGTATCAGCAGTGACTATTATTTTATATACACAATTTTTACTCAGTTCTATATTTATGGGATACTCAATTGGAATTGCACCTGTAATTGGTTTTAATTATGGTAAAAAAGACAAAAAAAGATTAAATCAAATATTTAAATGCAGTTTAAAAATTATATTTACAATATCTTTAATTAGCTTTTTAATTGGTTTTGTATTCTCAAATAATTTAGCATCATTGTTTGCAGAAAAGAACAGTGATATTTATATACTTGCTTCAAATGGTCTTAAAATATTTTCAATAGCATTTATTTTTATGGGGATTAATATATTTGCATCAGGTATGTTTACTGCTTACTCAAACGGAAAAATTTCAGCGTTTATTTCAGTTGTTAGAACATTATTTTTAATCAGTACAGCACTTTTATTATTGCCAAATATAATGGGCGTTAATGGTGTTTGGATAGCAGTGCCACTAGCAGAATTTATAACTATATTTATTTCATTTTATTTATTTAAAAAGTATGAAAAAACATATATGTATGGAAATAATATTTTAGAAACAAAAAAAATAAATAAAAATAATAATTTAATAATAACACTTAACAGAACATTTGGATCTGGTGGAAAAGAAGTAGCGAAAAGATTATCTGATGAACTTTCTCTTGCATTTTATGATGAAGATATTGTAAATGACATTTTAAACGAAGATGGATTAACTGATGATTATTTAGAAAAATATAGTGATATTAATTTTACTAAAAATCATGATTATAAATTCGCGACTAGTTTTACTAAATATAATCAAAATTTAGTATCAGATATTTTTGATAAACACTCAGAAGTTATAAATAATCTATCAAAAATTAACGATTGTATTTTTGTAGGTAACTGTGCTAATTACGTACTTAAAGATTTAAAACCTTTCAATATTTATATATATACAACTGATGAAAAATTTATAGTTGACCGTTTGAAAGAAAAAAATAAAAAAGATAAAAATAAATCGAAAAAAGAATTATTAAAAATGGTTGATAAAATTAATGAAAACAGAAATAATTATTATGAATATTATACAGGAAGCGAAGTAAAAGATTTAACTAATTATGACTTAGTAATTGATGTGTCTAAATTAGGGATAAAGAAAAGTGTTGCTTTAATTTCTGATATATTAAAAAATATAAAATAATTTATAAGTTGTCAACTAAAATGGTTGACAAAGGATATTCGTTATGTTAAAATTATCAAAGAAGTGGAGGAATGAACATGGCAGTTAAATTAAGATTAAAAAGAATGGGTGCTAAAAAGAAACCTTACTACAGAGTAGTAGCAGCGGATTCAAGAAGCCCAAGAGATGGTAAATTTATCGAAGTAGTTGGAACATACAACCCAATTACAGAACCAGCTCAAATTAAATTTGATGAAGAAAAAACTTTAAAATGGTTATCTACAGGAGCACAACCTACTGATACAGTAAGATCATTATTAAGTAAAGCAGGAATTTTAGAAAAATTCCACAACATAAGAATGACAAAAAACAAATAGAGGTATTTTATGGATAATTTAGTAAATTTAACAGAATTTTTAGTTAAAAAATTAGTAAAAGAACCAGAATTAGTTTCAGTAAAATTATATGTTGAAGATGAGATTAATGTCATTGAAATATTAGTTAGCAAAGATGATATGGGAGCAGTAATTGGAAAAGGTGGAAATATAGCCAATTCTATTAGAGTTATTGTTCGTGCAGCTAATAAAAATAGGGAAAAATTTAAAATTAATTTTGAATCATTTTAAGAAGTAGAAATACTTCTTTTTCTTGTATTAAAATCTAAATTATACTATAATATTTGTAGTGAGGTAGAATAAATGAATGAAGTAAAAATACCAAAACACGTTGCTATTATAATGGATGGTAACGGGAGATGGGCACAAAATAGAGGTCTTAAAAGAAGTATGGGCCATAAAGAAGGGGCAAAAAACTTAAAAGAACTATGCCCTTTTATTTTAAAACAAGGTGTAGAAATATTAAGTATATTTGCATTTTCAACAGAAAATTTTAAAAGAAGTAAAGAAGAAGTAGATTTTTTAATGAATTTATTTGTTAGTTTATTTGAAAAAGAAATAGAATTTATTGAAGATAATAATATTAAAGTTGTCTTTTCAGGTGTAGATGAAAATCTTCCTAAAAAAATAATAAAAATAAGAAAAGAATTAGTTGAAAAAACAAAAGATAATGATGGTGGAATTTTAAATGTTTGCCTAAATTATGGTGGACAATTAGAGATATTAGACACAATTAAAAAAATATCAAAAGAATACAAAGAAAATAAATTAGATATAGAACAATTAACAACAGAAGATATAAATAAATATTTATATAATGATCTTCCACAAATTGATTTTTTGATTCGTACAAGTGGAGAAAATAGAGTAAGTAATTTTATGCTTTGGCAATTAGCTTATGCAGAATTTTATTTTCCAGAAAAGCACTTTCCAGAATTTAGTGGAGAAGATTTTATTGAAGCTTTAAGAGTATATACAAGTAGAGATAGACGATTTGGAGGAGTAAAAAATGAAAACAAGAATAATTAGTGCTATTGTAGCAATTGCAATTACATTACCAGCTTTAATATTAGGTGGAATTTATTTTCATTTATTATTATTTATAATTGCTATCTTATCATTAAAAGAACTGTTAGATATTAAAAAAACAAAAAAACCATTGCCGTATTTTGTAGAATTTATATCTTATATGATTCTTACATTAATGATATTTGGTATGAGTGATTTTGATATTCAAAATTTCTCTATAGATACAAGATTATTAGCAGCATTATTTTTATCTTTATTAACACCAACAATATTATATAAAGATAAAGAAAAATATAGTATAAATGATGCCTTTTATTTATCTAGTGTTATTTTATTTGTTGGAATAACAAATAATTTAGCGCTTATTTTAAGAAATGAAAGTTTAAATTATTTATTGTATTTATTATTAATTACAATGACTACTGATACATATGCTTTAATAACAGGAATGTTAGTAGGTAAGAAAAAATTAATAGCAGAAATATCACCTAAAAAAACTTATGAAGGTTTAGTAGGTGGGACATTTATGGGCGTATTTGTGAGTGTTGTATTTTATATGACTGTAATTGATCCTAATATAAATGTTATATTAATAACAATAATAAGTTTGTTTTTAAGCATTCTAGGTCAATTTGGAGATTTAGTCTTTTCTGTAATTAAAAGATATTTTGGTAAAAAAGATTTTTCTAATATAATGCCAGGACATGGAGGAGTATTAGATAGATTAGATAGCTTTTTGTTTGTAATATTAGGTTTTATGTTTTTTATAACTTTATTATAAGGAGGAGTTTATGTTAACATTATTATATTTTGTTTTGATTTTAGGACTTACTATTTTTATTCATGAACTAGGGCACTTTATATGGGCTAAAAAAGCAGGTATATATTGTTATGAATTTTCTTTGGGAATGGGTCCTATTATTTATTCTTTTAATAGAAAAAACGATGAAACTAAATATGCAATTAGATTATTTCCAATTGGTGGATTTGTCCAAATGGCAGGTGAATCTGTTGAAGAAGAAGAATCAGTTCCAAATGATAGAAAGTTTTATGCAAAAAAATGGTCACAAAGATTTATGACTATAATTGCTGGTGTATTAAACAATTATATACTAGCAATTTTTCTCTTTTTTATACTAGCGATATTTAATGGAGCTACTACAATAACACCAATTGTTGGTAATGTTGATGAAACTAGCAATGCGTATGGTTTAGTTGAAACAACCGATGTTATTACTAAAATAAATGGTAAATCAGTACATACAATTGATAATTTTTTATTAGAATATCAATTAATATATGGTGAAGATTTAGTTTTAGAAATTAATAATGAAAAAGAAGTTAGTATAAAACCTATTTTAGTAGATGATACATATATTTACGGATTTGGATTAGAAGATGAGATGACAACAGGATTATTTGCATCAATAAAATATGCTTTTTTAAAATTCTATAGTTTAGTACTTCAATTAGTTACAATAGTCATTTATTTATTTACTGGTGTAATTGGATTAGATAGTTTATCTGGACCAATTGGAATATATTCAGTAGTGGGTCAATCTGCACAAGCAGGGATAGCTAGTTTAATATATTTAACAGCTTATTTAAGTATAAATGTAGGAATTATTAATTTATTGCCTATACCAGCTTTTGATGGTGGTAGATTACTATTTTTGATTATTGAAAAAATAAAAGGAAGTCCAGTATCTACTAAAACAGAAAATTACTTTCATTTTATAGGTTTTATACTATTAATGATATTAATGGTTTATATAACATTTAATGATATTGTGAGGTTCTTTTAAATGAATTTAGTTCAATTAATTAAAACAGCACCAAACTATGATTTTATAATCAACTATAAATGTCAAAATAACTGTAGTGAGACAACAGAAATATTAACTTATTATCGTAACTTTACAGTAAATAGTAATATAGAAAATGACAAAGAATTAGAGCAACTAGATGAAATAGTTTATCTATATTTAATAAACTTAGATTTTATGGATTATGTAAATAAAGAATTAAAAAAATTAGAATCTCAAATGAATATAAGTTTATATTATTATTTAAATCAATTTTATAATAGTTTTTCAAAAAAATTAAACACAGCATCAGCGAGATGGCTTTAGGAGGCAATATGTTAAAAGTATCAAATGTAACCAAATATTATGGTGATTTATTAGCGGTTGATAACCTATCTTTTGAAGTAAAAGAAGGAGAAATATTTGGACTGCTTGGGGTAAATGGAGCCGGAAAAACAACTACATTTAGAATGATAATGGGATTACTTGAAGCAAATGAAGGAACTATTTTATTAAATGATAAAAAAATAGATTATAGTGTTACAGATACTATTGGTTTTTTAACAGAGGAAAGAAGTTTGTTAACTAAATTAAATGTTTTTGAACAATGCTTATTTTATGGTAATTTAAAATCAATGAGTAATCAAGATATAGAAAAAAGATTAGACTATCTATTAGAAAAATTTAATATAGTTGAATATAAATACAAAAAAATAAAAGAACTTTCAAAAGGTAATCAACAAAAAATACAATTTATAACAGCTATTTTAAACAATCCTAAATTGTTAATTTTAGATGAACCTTTTAGTGGGTTAGATCCTTTTAATTTAGAAATGTTTAAAAATGAAATTATTGAAATGTCTAATAACGGAAGTATAATAATTTTTTCATCACATAGAATGGAACACGTTGAACTTTTTTGTAAAAAATTAGTGGTTATGTTAAATGGAAAAGCTGTATTAAACGGAAATTTAGATAAAATAAAACAACAATATAGCAAGAAAAATATCTTTATAAAAGGTGATATACCAGAAGATAAAATAAAAAAACTAAAGGGTGTAGTAAGTGTTTGTAAACAAGCAAACGAATATGTCGTAAAAATTGAATCTAATGATTTTGTTGATGATATTTTTAAATGTATTTCAAAGTCAAAAGTAACAAAATTTGTTGTTGAAGAACCTTCACTTAATGAAATATTTATTGATAAAGTAGGTGAAAGTTATGAAAAGTAAATTAAATTATTTAATTAAAGTAAGTTTGAATAGAAAAATAAAATCAAAATGGTTTGTTTTGGCAAATGTTTTAATAGCAGTGGTTCTTATTGGATTAACTAATATTGATAATGTTATTAATTTCTTTGGTGGAGATTTTGAAGAAAAACAAGTTATTTATGTAATTGATGATACATCCAATTTTGATATAATTTTTGAAAATTTATATGAAACACAAAGTGTTCTTGGTTATGAATCTAAGTATGAAATAATTAATTATGAACAATCAGTTGAAAAAGCAAAAGAATTAATTGAAACTGGAGAAGTTGATGTTATAATGCAAATAGAAACATCAATTGATGATGTATTTGTAGTTAATCTAATAAGTGATGATTATATTGATACAATAACTAGTCAAATATTTAGTATTGCACTTACTAATGCAAGAACACAAATTGTATTACTTGATTCAGATATTAGTCAAGAACAATTAGACTATATATATGCATCAGTTACAATTACTAATGAATATTTAGATGAAACAAAGACACAAGAAGCGGCTAATAATGAAATGATTGGTTCAGTTGCAATACAATTAATTGTAATTCCGTTTTTTATGTTAACTTTATTTTTAGTACAAATGATAGGTGCTGAAGTAAATGATGAAAAAACTACTAGGGGTATGGAAATAATTATTTCTAATGTTTCACCTAAGACTCATTTTTTTGCAAAAGTAGTAGCGGCAAATCTTTTTGTATTTATTCAAGGTTTCTTGTTATTAATATATGGATTTATTGGTTTGTTTATAAGATTTTTTATAGCTAATAATGAATTATCTGTGGGTGTAAGTGATTACATAGCAGGACAATTAAATCCAGAACTTATGGATAAGATTTTCTTAGCTATTCCGTTTACTTTAGTAATAATGGTTGTAACCTTAATTGCATATTCTCTATTGGCGGGTATATTAGCTAGTATGACAACAAATACAGAAGATTTTCAACAGTTACAAACACCGATAATATTAGTATCTCTTTTGGGTTATTATTTAGCGCTTTTTGCTAATTTATTTGAAGGTGCATTGTTTATTAAAATATTTTCATTCGTACCTTTCGTATCAGCAATTCTAACTCCTTGTTTGTTTATGCTTGGGCAGGTAAGTGTATTTGAATTTATTATTTCAATAGTATTAGTTATTATAACTAACTATTATTTAATAAAATATGGTCTTAGAATTTACAAAGTAGGTATATTAAACTACTCATCAAAAGATTTATGGAAAAAGATGTTTAAAGCATTAAAAAATAAAGAAAATTCCTAAAATTAGGACTTTTTTTATTTTTATGTTATAATACTTCAAAAAAAGAGGTGATTGTATGTCAAAGTATACTAAAAGCTTTCAAGTTAATGATTGTAAAATTGAATTTGATTATTCTGCAACAGAGAATATTCGTAATTTAGAAATAACAGAACTACTTGAACAATACTTAGATGTTAAAAGAGACTTTTCAATTACTAGTTTAGTTCGTTTATTTAGAAGTGTGACTAAAGAATATAGCGAGCAATCATTAAAGGTTAGCATGTCTAATGATGAAATAAAACAAAAAGTCGTTTATGAA
>JAWXUI010000029.1:0-12962 GCA_044432805.1 Mycoplasmatota bacterium
TTCATTTTCTACAACTGGAGTTTCTGGCACTCGTTGAACCATAGTCATTGGATCTATTACCATTCCATTTTCATCAAATGGATATGTTTCATTTTCTACAACTGGATTTTCTGGCACTGGTTGAACCATAGCCGATTGTTCCATATTCTGATTTAATTTAGCAAATATTTGAGCATCATCATATTGAAATGAAGGAGTTTGATTATAAAACGGTATGACAGGAGTTACGAATTCATCTGTTTTTTGTACTAAAGGAGCCTCATTTAATTCATCATCAAATTTAGCACTTTCTGTATATCCATTTATTTCTAAAAAACTTTGCAATTGATTTTTATTATTTAACAACTCAACATAATCATCTGTAGCTGCTGTTATTAATTGTTTTTGTTTATTAATTTCTGCAAATTGTTTCTCAATTTCAGTTATATCAGACAATCTATCAATATTATCCTCGATACCAGTTTCTAAATCACTGATTTCACTTTGCACATCAGCTATTTTATCATTAATGTAATCAACAGCATTAATAGGCTGCAATTTTCCAAGTATAAATGATGGTACATTATTAGAATGATTATTATAAACTTCAACTTGTTTTTGCAATCTTGTATTTCTAAAAGATAATAATTTTGCTTTCAAAAGAGTTGAAACTTTTATATTTTCTACTAAGGTTTGAGAATTAATTTCATCTAATTGCTGAGTGCTATCTTCTATTTTTTTTGTTAGCATTTCTGTTTTTTTCAATACTTTGGCATTTTTCTTTTCTTTTTCTTCTTGAGAACTTAGAATTCCAACTGCACCAAGTGGTATTTTAATATTATTAAAACCGTTAATTTTTATATTTAGTCTTTCTATTTGTTCTGATGAAGTTTCTATTTCTTCACCTAATTGTGATCTCATAGAATCTATATTAGCCAAAGTAGAATCTAATCCAATTCTTCTCGCTGAAGCTTCTAAATTATTTACACCAGTAGCTAAATCAAGTTGAGATTGCTCTAAATATCCTAAATGCGCTGCAACTTTTTCTTTCAAAAGATTTAAGTGTTCCTCTAAAACAACAAATGTTTTTTTATCATTTAATTGAACGACACCTGACTCAATAAGTTTGCCAAGTAATTCTTGATATATATATGTCATTTAAAATCACTCCTCGTCTTTTATAACGTTTCTCATAACATCCTTAACTTTAGACCAAATTAAATCAGATTCTATTTTTTCTAATGTATAACCGTTTTCACTCTTAACAACTTCCGATGCACTTATTTTTTGTAAATTCCCATCTACTTCACCTTCAGTAAATAAAATATAATCTTTATTATTATCTTTTAATGTGAATAATAATAGTACTTCCACTTCTTTTTCTATACCATCACTATTAATCACTTTTATCATATTGCTTTTCATAATTGCCTCCTAATATATTCTTAATATATTATAGCAAAAAAAATAAAGTTTTACTATACTTTATTTTACATTTAATCTATGTTTACATTTTTTTCAAGTTTCTTCTTTAACAACAGATAATTATTTATATCAAACTTTTCTAAAAAGCATTTACTGTCAACACTTACATCCACTAATAAATCATAATCTCTCTTTAAATCAGCTAATTTAAAGTTCATATCACCACTTTGTTTAAAACCAAATAAATTACCGCTTCCTCTTAATTTAAAATCAGCCTCACTAACCTTAAATCCATCATTTGTTTTTGTCATAATATTTAATCTTTTTGTATCTTTTTTCGAAATCAAAACGCAATAAGATTGCAAGTCATTCCTACCAACTCGACCTCTTAATTGATGAATCGTAGAAAGTCCAAACCTATTAGCGTCAAAAATAACCATCATTGTAGCATTTTTCACATCAACCCCTACTTCAATTACCGTTGTCGAAACTAATATTTGTATTTCATTTGTTTTAAATTTCTGCATAATTTCTTCTTTTTCATTACTTTTCATTTTACCGTGAAGCAATCCCACTTTATAAAATTTTCCAAAAGCTCTGTTCATTTTTTCATAAAGTTGTGTCGCATTCTCTAAATCAATTTTTTCACTTTCTAAGACTAGTGGACTTACTACGTAAATTTGATTATTCTTTTTAAGTTGTATAAGCATATCAGATAAAACATCTTTTATTTCGTCATCTTTTTTTAAATACGTTATTATTTCTTTTCTTCCATTTGGCATTGTTTTAATATTTGAAACATCCATATCACCATATATTGTAAGTGCATATGTTCTAGGAATTGGTGTTGCACTCATATAAAGAACATCCGGTGTTATACCTTTATTTTTTAAATTACTTCTTTGCACAACTCCAAATCTATGTTGTTCATCAGTAATAACTAAACCCAAATTATAATATATTACAGCCTCACTTATAACAGCATGTGTTCCAACTAAAATATCTATTTCATTATTTAATAATTCTTTATATATTTTTTTCTTCTCACTGACTTTTAATTTGCCCGTTAATAGCCTTATATTAATATTATAATTTTTAAATAATTCTAATAAATTTTCAAAGTGTTGCCTTGCTAAAATTTCTGTAGGTGCCATCATTGTGCCTTGATAACCACTTAAATAATTCATATAAAGTGCAATTATAGAAACGATCGTTTTTCCACTTCCAACATCACCTTGAACCAAACGATTCATACGATTAGAAGAAATCGAATCCAAATAAATATCATTAACTGATTTTAGTTGATCTTCTGTTAATTTAAAAGCAAGAGAATCGATAAATTTATTTACTTTTTTATAATTCAATACTTTATTTAATCCAATTTCTCTAGTCTTTGCTATCATATGCATCTTTAACATATATATAAATAATTCTTCATATTTTAGATAATTAATAGAATCTCTTATACTATTTTGTTCATTGCTGAAATGAATATCAAAAACAGCTTGTTTTTTCATTGGAAAACCATATTTTTCTATCAGAAAATCAGGTATAACATCTGGTATTTCAAGCATATTTTTTCTTATCAATGTATTTATTTGTTTCGATGTAATTCCTTGTGTCAAATGATATACAGGTAAGATTACTGGTTGATCCGGAAGTTTTCCCATAATTATATCTGTTGCTACAATCACATTACGCTTTCTATCCAACTTCCCTATAATTGTTACCCAATTTCCTATATCCAATTGATTTTTTAAAAACCCACGATTATAAATAATAATACTAAAAATATTATTTCCTTCATTTATTCTAAACGACATTTTATCTAATTTTGATTTTATATAATAAACACTTGGTTTTGATTCTAATATTCCATCTATCGTTATAATATCGTTTTCTAAAACTTCATTTAAGTTACTTCTTTTTAAAACATCATAACGATATGGATAATATTCAATTAAATTTTCTTGATTATATATATTTAATTTATTTAATATTTCGTCTGTTTTTTTACCAGAACCAATTATCTCATTCAAATTTATCACCAAATCAATTATAACGAACAATTGTTTGTTAGTCAATAACCATTGACTTTTTTATCATATAATGTACAATAATTGCAGGTGATTTTATGAACGACTCTATAATTATTGCGAGAAAAAACAATTTAGTCGATTTAGGAGCAATTATAATTGCAAAATTAGTTTATCCTGATATCGAATATAAACTTATTGACGCTTACAATCCATTAGAAATTGAAAACCCAACAATAATTTATTTTAAAAACTCATTAAAAGAATATTCTTTTGAATTATTACGTAATTCATCATTATCAAATGGAAGTTTAAGAATTCAAAAAAAAGATCTTTATGAGTTTATAAGAAGCATCGATGATTATGGGTCTAATCATAAATGTTTAGAATTATACATGCATAGTGTTGGTAGTCAAAAATTTATCGATCATTTTTTAGATAAATTTAGCCACGAATATTTTAGATTGGATTTACGTAGTGAAAAAAGAGATGCATATAGCGATTATTCAGATGCCCAACAAAAAGTTCAACTAATTAACGCAATGTTTCAAGAACAACCAGTTATTATATTCTTTGATTATAAATATACTGATCTACTTTTATCTCATATTTTTAAAGTAAGATCAAACTCTAATATTATTATTGCATTCGACATTCAAAATAATATTATCAAAATAAAAAGTAATAACAACTTAGAATTAATAAATTACTTTAATGGAATAATTGTTGGCGATGTATTATTAGTTCAACCCACTAAAGACAATTTAGAACTTATTAAACAAGGATTATCTGATAAAGATAAAAAAATATTTAAAAATAAAATAAAATCCTTGACAAATAATGATTTATAATATAGTATATACATTACCAATTCGAAATAAGACGAATTGGAGCTAGTATCACACTAGCCAACCCCTTTTTATTCTTTTATGAACGACTATAAGTCGTTCTTTTTTTTATAAAAAAAAATAGATTTCTCTATTTTTCTAAATTTTTATAATATTCAAATGACTGATTAGCATATTCTTTATTCAAATTTAATAATTCGTTAGCTTCTTCTTCATTTGTATTTTTTAACATTGAATATCTAGTTTGTGTATTTAAAAAATCACTATATTTTTCAAAATCAACATTTTTAAAATCAATTGTAAATTTATCATAAGGAGTTCTTCTAAATATTGGAAAATACCCACATTCTACTGCTAGTTTAGCATTTTCTAAACTATTAACCATTCCGCCTTTAATACCATGTGATATACAAGGAGAATAAGCAATTATAATAGATGGTCCATTATGTTTAGCAGCTTCATTAAACGCTTTTATTACTTGTTGCATGTTAGCACCTAAGCAAACTTGTGCAACATAGCAATTTGGATATGTTAACGCTATTTTAGCTAAATCTTTTTTATTAATTTTCTTTCCTGTTGAAGCAAATTTTGCAATAGCTCCACTTGGTGTTGCTTTTGATGATTGACCACCTGTATTTGAATATACTTGTGTATCTAAAACTAAAATATTTATATTTTCATTACTTGCTATAATATGATCTATTCCACTAAATCCAATATCATAAGCCCATCCGTCTCCACCGATAGCCCATATAGATTTAGGTAAAATATATTCTTTTAAATCTTTTGCTTCTAAAGGAACATTATCATATAATTTCTTACTTATATCATAATCAAGAGGATTGTTTAAGTATTCTTTTACTAATTCATTATCAATATTTTCTAAAATAGAAAACAATCTCATTTTTAATGTCTTATCAGCAGATAACATCCCAAATGCATACTCAGCATTGTCTTCAAATAAAGAACTTGCCCATGGTACATTATAAGGACTTGTTGGCGCAGATCCACCATAAATAGAAGAACAACCAGTTGCATTGCTAACAACTAATGAATCACCAAACAATTGTGTTAATAATTTTAAATAAGCAGCTTCACCACAGCCAGCACATGCTCCACTAAAACTAAATTTAGGTTCAATAAATTGACTTCCTTTAATGAAATTTTTATTAGATAAATTCTTATTTTTAATAAATTTTTCTAAATAATCAAAAACGTTTTGTTTTTCTTTTTTTATTTCACTATCTAAATTAGCCGGAACTAATGCTTTTTGTTTGTTTTTTCCAGGACAAGTTTTTATACATAAACCACATCCTGTACAATCTTTAACACTAACACCTATACTAAAATAATAATCTTTTAAATTAGGCTCTATTGGAATAGAACAATTATCTTTAACATATTCTGGTGCATTATCATACTCTTCTTTAGTTAAATAATAAGGTCTAATTACTGCATGAGGACAAACAAATGAACATTGATTACATTGAATACAATTTTCTTTTAAATAGCAAGGAACAGAGTCACTCACACTTCTTTTTTCTAAACGTGATGTATTAGCTTGGAATATTCCAGGATTAGATGTAAATGTAGAAACTTTTAATTCATCACCTCTACGACTTTCCATCATTGAAAAGAAATCAGTTTCTTTTGCTTTTTGATAATTATAATCTCCAGTTATTTCTATTTTATTTAAATATTCTTTTGCATTATCAATAGCATTATAATTACAAGTTACTATTTGTTCACCTTTTTTACTATAAGCAATGTATGCATATTTTTTCATTTGTTCGATTGCTTTATCATAACTAATTAAATTTGTTAAATACATAATAGCACTTTGCATTATAGTACTTATTTTATTTTTTAAATTAACATCAACCGCTGCTTTATAAGCGTTGATTGTATATACATTTATATTTCTAATTACAATAATATTTTTCATATTTTCTGGTAAAGATGAAATGAGCTCTTCTTTTGTTTTTATTGTATTTACAATAAATGTTCCATTTTCTAATATATTATCTAACAAATCAAATTTAGTTAAATACGAATCCTTTGTAACTACTACAACTTTTGGATTTTCGACATAATATGTTGACTTAATTAGATTATCACTAAATCTTAAATGGCTTATAGTTACTCCACCGGATTTTTTAGAATCGTATTGGAAATATCCTTGAACATATTTATCAGTTTGATTACCAATCATTTTTATAATTGATTTAGAAGCTGATACCATACCATCAGAACCATATCCATATATTAATATTTCATCTGCTAATTTTATTTTTAAATCACTGTTATCTAAGCTTTTAAAAGTTATATCATCTACTATACCTATAGTAAAATTATTAATTGGATTATTTAACATTTCAAATACTGCTTTTATTTGACTTGGTGTTGTATTTTTGCTAGATAACCCATATCTTCCACCAACTATATTTATATTTTCGTTTTTTAATGCACTTAACACGTCTAAATATAGTGGTTCTCCAATAGAACCTATCTCTTTTGTTCTATCTAAAACAGCTATATTTTCTACCGTTTTAGGCAATACATTTTTTAAATATTCAATTGAAAACGGGCGATATAAATGAACTTCAATTAAACCATAATCACCTAGTTGATCTATTGTTTCTTTAATAGTTTCACATACTGAACCCATAGCAATTATTATATTTTTAGCCGATTCATTACCATAATAATTAAATGGTTTATAATCAGTTCCAGCTAAATTATTAATTTCTTGCATATAATCATTTACAACATCCGCTAAATTAATATAAGGAACATTTCTAGCCTCTGTTGCTTGAAAATATATATCATCATTTTGAGCTGTTCCAATCATATAAGGAGAATTAGTATTTAAAGCTCTCTTCCTAAATTTAGAAACCGCTTTCATATCTATTAATTTTTTATAATCTTCTAATTCTAAAGTATCTATTTTTTGTATTTCATGACTTGTTCTAAAACCATCAAAAAAGTGCATAAAAGGAATACTTGATTTAATAGCCGATAAATGTGCGACTCCACTTAAATAGGAAGCATCTTGAACACTTGAAGACGCTAATTGAGCAAATCCTGTCATACGTGTTGCATAAATATCTTGATGATCTCCAAAAATAGACAAAGCATGAGTTGATAAACTTCTTGCCGCTACATGCATTACGCAAGGTAACATTTCTCCTGCTATTTTATACATATTTGGAATCATTAATAATAATCCTTGACTTGCAGTAAATGTTGATGTTAAACAACCAGATTGTAAACTTCCGTGCACTAACCCTGCTGCTCCTGCTTCACTTTGCATTTCTACAACTTTTACTTTATCAGAAAAGATATTTAATCTTCCTTTATTACTCCAATCATCTACCAGCTCAGCCATTGTACTAGACGGAGTAATTGGATATATTCCTGCTACTTCGCTAAACATATAAGCTGTGTTAGCACATGCTTCATTTCCATCTATAACTTGTATTTTTTTCATTTTTTTCTTCCTTTCTTAATAAAAAAAACTATTATTTAGTTTTATTCATCAACTACCGTGTACGTGTAATATCCTGACACTCTAGTTATTATAACATACGTATTTTCAAAATACTCTCCAGTCATTGGATTATTTAAATCTTTTGATATATATCCACCTGTTTGTAACTCATACAATGTTACTTGTATACTATCATCTGTTTGTTCTGGTAATTGTTTTGCATTATCTATTGCCCATGTTTTAGCTGCTTCTGAAATACTATCAATTTGTGTTTCATATAGTTCTTCTTTTGAATTCATTATAACATTATCTATTACAACTATCGTTAAAGAAGAAATTATTATTAATATTAATATTACAAATAACAACTCAATCAATGTAAATCCTTTTCTCATACATCACCTATTTTCAATAATAGCTTATTAACAGCAGATTTTATACTAACTTCGCTAAAAGGTTTCTTTATAGTATCTACTATAGGAAATATCTTTAACTGGTCTAAAACACTTTTATCTTCCTCTCCTGTTATTATTATAACGGGTATTTTTTGGAATAAATCTTTATTTGTAAAATATTGTAAAACTGCTATTCCGTCCAATACAGGCATATTCAAATCTAAGATAACACCTTGTATTTTAATATCACTTTCAATTACTTCAAGGGCATTTAAACCGTTTGTAGCTAATAGAATATCATATTCTTTCATTAATTTTTTAACATAGTTTCTAATAACTATAGAATCATCTGCAACTAATATGGTTTTTGTTTTATCTAATACAACTGGTTTTATATTAATCTCTTTACCTAAATAATTAGAAGATATTAATATCATATTTTTTATTTCATTTGATAAATTTTCATAATCTCCACACACAAAGAACAAATCATTATCTTTAGATTTATTTTCATGTTCAAGCGCTAATTTAGCTAATCTTTCAAAGCCAAAAAATTTAGCACTTGATTTTATTGAATGAACATATATAGAATAATGTGTCATATCACCTAATTCTTTTACTTTTCTCAATTGTTCAAGTTTTGTTATCAATTCATCTATATAAATATCTAAGTTTTGATCATATATTAAAATATCACCAAAAATATCTAAACTAGCTTTTACATCAACACCTTTATTAAGCAAATAATTTATATCTCGCATAAATACCCTCCTATGTTATTATCTATTATAAATTTTATCATAGTATAAAAAACATTTCAATCTAATTAACTAAAAAAACTCTATTAAAAGAGTTTTTAAGAAACTATATTTTGTGAACCTAAAACAACCTCTAAAACAATTTCTTCATCATCTCTTAATATTGTTATTGTTATTTCTTCTCCAACATCATATTTATATAATTCGTATTTTAAATATGAAGAAGTTTTAACTATTTCACCATTTACCTCAGTTATATAATCTCCTTTTTGCATACCAGATAAATCAGCAGGTGATGAATCAGTTACACTGTCAATATATATCCCATTGTTTTTTAAAGTTGAAACATCATATGTTGCGACTCCTAAAAAAGGTCTTGTAATTGGCACTTCATCAATAAAATTATTTGCATATTCTAAAGCTGTTTCAATAGGTATAGCAAAACCCATACCTTCAATTGAACTATCACTGCTTACTAATTTCATATTTGTAATTCCAATAATTTCTCCGTTTGAGTTACATAATGGTCCTCCACTATTACCAGAATTAATTGCTGTATCAGTTTGCATTACATTCATAATTATATATGAACTATCAACTTCTACTTCTACTAATCTATCCACTCCAGAGATAATTCCTCTTGTTACTGTCCAAGAATAAGTGGATGAATCTAATGGTGCTCCAACGGCAAAAGTTGTGTCTCCTACTAACATATCAGTTGAGTCTCCAAGTGATGCAATTAATAAAACGTGTTCTATATCAACTTTTAAAACTGCAATATCGGATATAGTATCATAGCCAATTATTTCAGCATCCACTTCGTTTTTATCAGTGAACATAACTTTAGTAGAAGTAGCTCCATCTATTACGTGCGCATTTGTTAATATATATCCATATTCGTCATCACTATCAAATACAAATCCACTTCCCGTTGAATATAAAGTATCATTTTGATAACTATATACAGTTACAACTGCGTCATAAACTTTAGATACCGCATCTGATATACCTTCATCTGTTACTACAACTTCAGTTTCTACAATAACATCTTTTAAATCAATTAAATAATTATCGTATATATAAAAGAAACTTAAACTACACACTGCTGTAGTTAATAAAGTAGTTATTACAAAAGTAAATAACACACTATAATTTCTTTTTTTCTTTATTTTTTGTCCACAATGTTGACAAAATTTTGCTGATTTGTCCGTCTCTTCATTACAATGCGGACATTTTATTAATTTCATAAACCACCTCTATTATATTCTAATTTATATTTGTTAAAAATATGTGAAATTTTATTTATTTTTCCAATAAGCATTCTTATATCTTTTTTTATAATTTTGATTTGTTTTATATAAATAGTATTTTCTTATTAATTGATTATCATATTTATAATCAATTGGATTTACTCTATTACCCCACAATTTTAATACATTTTTTAAATATTGTTTATTTACAATATATTTTTTTACTATGTTTTTATTTACAAAAGATAAAAGAACTGTTTTATCTAAATGTATATAATCTATTTCTTCATTAAAAATCAAATCTTTAGCTAAAATATCAATTAAATTACCACCAGCTTTAGCAATATAATAACTTGATCTTCCTTGTCTAGCATTGATTTCTAAAACTTTATATGATTTATCTCTTTTATCGTATTTCAAATCAAACTCCGCAAACCCACTATAGTTAATACTATTAGCAAATTTAACAACTGATTCAACTATTTTCGATGTATCATTAAATTCATTATAACCATTAATCATTACAACAGCATTTCCAACTAAATCATAATAATGTTCTTGTAACCCAATTTGCGCTAAAGCACTTCTTTTAACTTTATTTGTTTTATCACTATATATGACACAGTCAAATAAACAACTGTCATCTCCTGGTATATATTCTTGGATAATTAAAGTGCTTTTATACCCATTTTCTTTAATTAAAGATATAGTTTTCACAAGTTCTTCATAATTTTCTATTTTATATATTTTTTTCTTTCCATCAAAACTTAATCTGCGGTAACTAACTACATCAGAAGCCTTCAAAATAAGAGGAAATGTTTTATATTTTATTTCATCATCTATATTGCAATCATAGTAATAGGTTTTAGGTAAGCTAATAAATTCATTATTCTCATATTCTTTATAAAAAAGTTCTTTATCAATTATTTTATCTATTAAATTATTATTAGGATAATTAAAATAAAACATTTTTTTTAATAATTTTTCATTTTTAGAAATAAGTTTTATATAATTTTCTGTTGCAGTCACTAATAAAATTTTTTCATTCTTATGTTCATTATAAAAGTTAGTCAAAGTTTTTAAAAAACAATCTTCATTCCATAAATCACTATAATATTTACAATTAGTAATTTTACTGTATTTAGTATACCAAATAGGATTTTTACCAATCAAATAAGCTTTTTTATTTGTTAATTCATGATAACATCTAGCCATATAATAGGCATTTGCATCCATTCCAACAATTAATAATGTAAAGTCCATTAATATCACCTATTCTATAATTCTTTTAATTCTATCTGTTAAACTTACTAATACTTGATGTACAGAAATATTATTGTTTTTAGCTATTGCATTTATAGAAATATTATCTCCAATAATTTCAGCTTTATCATATAATTTTATTGTTTCATCAACTAATATATTAGTATAATCCATATTATAATTAATAATTTTATAATATTTGCCATTTATATAGACTTGATTATAATTTTTATTTATTCCATCAGCTGTTCCAATAGGAAGAGTCGCTACAAAACAAGGTGTTTTTGCTATAAACGAAGCATTATATCCTACAAAAGATTGTTTGTTTATTTTTTTTAAATATATTATTTGAGATTCTAATTTTAATATTTTATCTAATTTCAAATTATTTTCTAAAGTAGTCTTACTTACTTTACTAAATTTAGTTTTTAGTTTTTTTCTTATGTTAAACTTTGTTTTTCTAATACCACTAGGTTCTTTAATACTATTAGTATAACCATACATAATAAGCCCTAATCTAACACCGTTTGCTATATTTCTTTTTTCTCTTCTAACGAGATTTAATGAATTGTATAAATGTACGATTTTTATTTTTTCTAAATCAATTAAAGAAGTTAATTCTAAAAAAGAATTATATTGTAAATCATGATATACATCCATTACTCCATCTGTTCCAAAATGAGTATAAATTCCTTCAACATTCATATTTTCAACAATTTCTTTTACGTGCTCTTTGTTGTCAATTCCAACTCTATTCATACCTGTATTTAATTTAATATGACATTTTACTTTAACGTCTTTTATTTCTAAATATTGTTCATAAGAAATAATAGATACTGTTAAGTTGTTTTGTTTAGCAACTAAGCAATCTGTTTGACTAACATATCCAAATATTAAAACAGGTGTTATTTTATCAATTTTTCTTACCTCAATCGCTTCGTCTAATGAAGAAACAGCAAAATAATTAATACCGGCTTCTTTCATTGTTGTTATCAATTCAATACCGTGACCATAGCAATTACCTTTTACTACTCCAAAGTAATATTTATAATCATCATATTTTTTTAAAATAGAAACTATATTGCTTTTTAAAAGTTTTTTATTTACTGTTATAAACGTTTTTCTATACATATAATTTCCCTCTACTTTCTTATAATATTTTATCATATTTAAACTTCTTTTCAAAATTAAAAATATACTTTACAATATTTCTTTTAAATCACTTATTTTATTTATACAATCTGTTTTTTTTAGTAAGTCTATATGTATTGTTTGCATACCTATTGATTTAGGTACTTTTATATCTGTAATTAAATCATCTCCAACTACTAATATTTCTTCTGGTTTATAAGGATATAGTAATTTTAAATAATTATTTTTATCTTCTTTTATCCCTATTTTATCAGAAGTAAATATATGTTTAAAATATTTAATTAAATCTTCTTTTTCTAATATTGCATATTGTAAATCATATACCCAATTAGAAAATACAATCAATTCATATTTTTCTTTTAAATA
>JAWXUI010000030.1:0-12746 GCA_044432805.1 Mycoplasmatota bacterium
TTATAATTTAACTGATTTAAAAAATGTTGCGGTTTTAGACCCAATTCATGCTCTTTGTTTATTAGCAATAAGTATGATTTTAACAGTACTTGGTGGATTTATACCTGCTAAAATGGCAAGTAAGAAAAACCCAGTTGAAGCACTTAGATCAGAATAAGAAAAAAAGCTTATACACAATGTATAAGTTTTTTATTTTAAATCTTCAAAATTAAAGTATTGATGTTTCTTAAATTCAATTTGAGGATATTCTTTATAACTACCAAAGTTTTGTAAATTATATGCTTCTGTAATTTCCAATATATCATTAAATTTATCAAATAAGTCATTATATTGTTTATTAAATTCTTCTTTTGAATTATATGAAATGTAAAATTTATTTTGATATCTTGAATTATTCTCAATAATGAATTTTAAATGCATTACTTCATTTAACTTATCTAATCCATCTAGTATAAAAGTAAATTTGTTTTGAGTTTTACTTATTTCAAAAATTTGATTTAATATTATATTAGCTATATTTTTTGTTTCTTCTTCTATAATTATAAATATAGCTGTTTTTTCTTTTATATTAGTTAAATCTATTTCATTAATACATAATGCATTTAATAAATTTTCTTTCATGATATAATTATTTAATTTTTCTCTTATAACACATAATATACTGCTTTTTGTTTCAAATGGTGCGAATACTGTACCTGATGATGCTAAATATATTGGATTTAATATATCTAATTTTGAAACATATTCTTGAATTAATGTTTTTTCACCATTCATTTTATCAGCTAAAGATAAAGTCATAGCAACACTTCCTAAATTTATTTCTTCTTCTTTACCATTTTCAAATAAAATAAGCACTAAAGAGGTAAAATAATCAGCTGAGGTATTAACCCAAAATGGATCGCCATTAACATCACTATTAAAAATATTTTTTCCTAAATCTTTAATTAAATCTAATGATTTATCTTTATTATTATTTTTATAATAATAGTAAGGTAAGCTTAATGGATTAAACCCGTTTGTTTTTGTTGTATCTTCTAAATTAAGAATATATGTATTATAATTATTATCTTTTAAAAGTTGTCCAAAAGATTCATAATATTCACATTTGTTATCTAATATAACTAATGATTCTTCTAATTCAATCGATTTTTTTACTGTTGGTAATAATATACCTCTTGTTTTACCTGAATTTGCTTTTCCTAAAATTAAATTTGTATTCATATTTCCTCCTAGTTAAAAATTGATTTAACTCTTTCTTTTTGTTCTTTTATGCGACTATTTATTTTTCCATTAATTATTTTACTTTTTAAATAATCTAATTCTTTTATATTATCTTGAAGAGCATTAGATTGATTAATTAACTCTTCTCTTTTTTTTATCATTACTTCTTCAGTAAAGTTATTCCAATTAGCTTTGATTTCGGTTAAAGAAAAACCTAATTTTTGCAGTTGCTTTATTAATTTGAAATCTTCTATTTGTTCTAGTTTATAATATCGATAGTTTGTGAATAAATCTATTTGTATTGGCTTAAAAAGATTTATTTCATCATAGTATCTTAATGTTTTTATCGGTGTATCCACTATAGTAGCAAACTCACCTATCTTATATAACATATATCAACTCCCTATCCAACTTTTAACATTCTGCCATAAAAAGGTATTTCTAATACTTTAACTTTTTCTGTTACTATTTCTTCTTGTTGAATATCTTGTATATCTTGAAACTGTTGCATTTCTTGTATTCTTTTAGCTTCAGTCAATATTTCTTTATAGCATTCTAATTTTTTTAATTTATCCATAAGACACCTCCTTTAGAAAAAACTTTTCTAAATTCATTTAATCATTACAGCTAAGTGGAGTGTCAATATTATTTTATCATATTTTTTTATAATTAACATTATCCAAAAAATCACTATACATTTCCTTTATACATATTAATATTTTATATTGACATTATTTTGATATAATTATATACTCAAAAAAAGGGAGGAATTATTATGTTAAATAAAAAAAACAATATACCATTATTAACTGAAGCTTATGTTGCATTTTATGATACAACTGAAATTTCAAAGCCAGATAAATTAGGAGACAAATTAAAAACAATGATTTACATAGCGAGATATTTTGATATCGATTTAGGGGACTATAATATTTTAGAGTCATATCAAGATATAAAAGATGAACACAGTTCTTATTCTTTTAAAACTTTTTGTTTATCATGTGAAGAACTAGAAATAACAAAATTAGATTTTAGCGGATTAAAAAAAGGAGTTTCATTATTATCAGATGAAATAAAAGCTAAACTGCGTGCAATAGGCTCTAATGTTACAGTTAATTATCCAATACAATTTTATAATGACAAATATATTAATGGACTTGCTGAATATTTATATTTATCTAAAAATAGCAAAATTTCACAAACAGATAAGAACTTGGCTAGTCAAGCAGTTATAAGCAGTGAAGAAATTAAAGATTATAAAAAAGCAATTAAAAAGGCTGAAAATGAATCTAAAAATATATCAATTTAGAATACAGAAAGTATTCTTTTTTTATTTACATAAAAAAGATTTAATTAACATTATCTTTATATTCACATAAAATAAACTAAGGTGATTTTCATGGAAATATTAAATGTTACAAATTTAAGGAAAACATATTATACAAACCAGGAAGAAATAAAAGCAATTGAAAATGTTAGTTTTTCTTTAAATGATGGAGAATTTCTAAGTATTATAGGTCCAAGTGGCTGTGGAAAAAGCACGATATTATCTATTCTATCTAAATTAGAGGAAAAAACAGATGGTAACTTCGATTTAAAAGATAATTATAAAGTTGGTTATATGTTACAAAGTGATTGTTTATTAGAATTTAAAACTATTTTTGATAATTGTTTAGTTGGTTTAGAATTACAAAAAAAGAAAAATTTAACAAATATTAAATATGTTGAAAAACTATTAAGAGATTATGGATTGGATGAATTTAAAAATAGTTACCCTCAAAACTTATCTGGAGGTATGAGACAAAGAGTAGTATGAACATAATATACACACATAAAAAAGATAATAATAACTAAAGTTTATAACCAAAAAAGTATTACCGATTGATAATACTTTTTCTTTTGTTTATTAATAATCTTATTAAGATAAATGACAATATGACATTATAATACTATATACCCTATCAATATATATAATGTCATTATGTCATTTTTTATTTTTTATTAAGATTTTTCAACATCGATATCACTCATACCTACATTCGATTCATCTCCAATATTCTCTAGCAAACTTCCAGTTGCTTCTCCTAAGTCGAACGGAGGTAAAGAATTAATATCATCTATAATACTGTTAATTAGACTAATTATATCATTAAAATATAACTTTATTTTTTCTTCTTCTATATCATCTACATTCGTTTCTAAACTATATTGATTTCCTGCCGAATAAGATAATATATTATATATATCTATAGCATTTATTTTTTTGTCAGAATACATAATTTGTACTTCATTAGAATTTTTATCATTTTTTATTTTTATATTATTATCTTCATCAATATTAATTTTTATCTTTATCATAAGACTTTATTCTCCTTTCAATAGCATCATATCCTCCATCAAGATTATTTTTAATCAAATCTAATATGTTATAATTCTCACATTCATATTCTAATGAACCATATTGAACTTCAATTTTGTTATTTATTTTTGATAAATGAATAACATTATCAACATCTAAATTAACAACCAACAATGGATTATGAGTTACAATTATGACTTGTTTTTTATCTTTTATCAAGTTTAAATATTTATTTAAATAAGCACTTATTCTTTTTGGATTAATGTCGTCTTCTGGTTGATCTATAACTAAAACCGTATAATCATTATCTGATTCTTGAATAGTGAATTTATAATATACTAATGCAATTTCACCAGGTGTATTTCCAATTTCATTGTTAGTAGAAATTTCTGAAATTGAAGTTGTTTCTTGGCTAAAATCTTTAATAAATTTACCGATAACATTTTTTTTGTAATCTTCTAATTGATTTGAGTTATACCCTTTTAAAACTTTAGTAAAATCAGCCTTGTTTTTTATTTCCTTTATAGCATCTTCTTCTGCAAAATCTTTATTAAAGCAATTTTTATAGAATTCTTCTTTAAGATAAATGTTATTATACATAGTAGTCCTTTTAAAAACATAACCTTTATGCTCATTCTCTGACAATCCTTCCATTTTTTTAGGAAAATCAGGAAATTTATTGTTTTGTGAGCTTCCTTTAACATAATCAATTATTATATTTTTAAATTTATCATATTTTGTTATTACATTGTTTCTAAATGTTTCTTCTGAAGTTCTTTGTGAAATGAGTTCAGTATTAAAATCTTCAAGCTTTGTTTTTATTATACCCCTTACTTTATTATCTCTTTCTATTAATGTAAATGATTTATTCATATCATTCAATATTTCTATTAAAATTTTCAAACTTTCATTCATTTTTTCTAATAAACTATTAGCCTGATAAAATTCTTCATAATCTTCACACTCACTATTTATCAAACTAATTATATAATCTAATTTATCAATTCTAGATTTTTTTGATTGTGTATTTGTAAATGTTAAATCAGATTTTATGACTGGATGATAAAAATCTCCTGATATTGGAGTCACAGTTAAGACTTCATTTTTCAATAATTCTAACTTATTGTTTATACTAATATTTTTTGTTACATAACTACATATTGCATTAAAATAATCAGTAATTTTATTCGAAAAAATTTCTTTATTACTCACATCAATAAAGAAGTCGTTTTCTTTATCTTCAAATAAATTTCCAGATTTAACTTGTTCTATTATACTACCTTGCTTTATAAAATTTATATGAGATTTTTGGAAAGGCATAACACTATAGTTGCATTTAATTTTGTTAATTTCGATTAAATCTTTATAGAAACTCTCACCATTATTCCCAAACAAACTTGCTAATAAAGATTTACCAGATCCATTATCACCTATAATTGCATTAATTCCATTAGCTAATGGATATTCAATATCATTAAGAGATATCGATTTTATATAATTAGTATTTTCATTTGTTATTCGATTTACCCTTGTACTAAAAGAAGTTATTGACATTAATAATCCCTTAAATGTTGGCAAACATTTAAGTTTTGTAAAATCTCTATTAACTTTTATCGAAGTTTTATCATGATATGGGTAACTTTTCCACTCATGACAATCGCTCCCAGTAATTATAGGAAAATCTAGTTCAACCTCTCTTAAACTACTTTTAACAATTCCTTCACTACGAGGATAATTATATTCCAAACAATCAATGTAGCCTACATTGATTAACTTTAAAGGATTTGATGATGCACTTGATAAGCTATCAGTATTACCAGTACAATTTTCAAGAGCTTGTCTTTGATGAACTATTAAAATAGTTTTTATTCCAATATTTTTTAAAATTTTTTCAAATTCTTCCAAATTATACACGTCATTTTTTTCTAACTTTCTTATTTCAAGAATTTTTTGTTCTAATATTTTTAGTTTTTCATCATCATCTTCATTAAAAATTGCAATAATATGGCACTTAGGCTTACCAGTTTCTAATAGTACATCAAATTCTACACCTGGCAAATTATTTTTAATACCACCATTTTTTTCTTTTATTTTATTTTTTAAATCAATATATAAATCATAATTAAATCTATTGTGATCTGTAATTGCACACATGCCAATTTCATTTTCCTCTAATTTATCTATAAGTATATCTAAATTTTCATTTGTAGATTCGTTAACACAATTACCATCTTTATATGAACTAAAAACTGAGTGTATATGCAAATCTATCTTTATTATTTCATTAAGCATCATATCACCTCATACCTGAAACATTTTTTATTATGTCTATCATTTGAGTTGTTCTTAATTGAACTTTATACTCCACTTTAAAATTATCTTCTTTCAGTCTATTAAAAAATTCTCTAGCACAATTTATTTCGAATTTTTCATCAGCAGATAACTTATCTTCTGTTTCATAATCTTTTGTTTCTATAACTAAATTAATTTCTTTTATATCATTATCTTTCTTTACAATATACATAAAATCAGGACTATATGTACCTCCACCAATTAAAGGTATTCTAATACTTCTTGCTGGAATTTTTCCAAAAACTATTACTTCGTCATTATCTGTCGTTATATTTTCCTTTTCAAGTCTTGAATCAAACAGACATATATCATATAAATAATTATCACTAGGCTTTTTTTCAGAATATGAAATACCTAAATTACCATTAACTTCCAATTTAGGATTTCCATCAACATCAGTTAATGATGTTTCTTCTTTTGATAATGTGGTAGAAGAATACCTAAATTTTCCAAATAGCATATTATATTTCCAATCATTAATTTTACTAATTAAATTAGTTAATGTGATAGTATTAAAAAATTCATTTGTTAATTCTTCTTTTTTATTATATAAAAATAAAGCTTCATGAATTATTTTAATCGGTATATTAGTACTTTGATATAATTTATTTAAAAATACATTATACTTCATATGTGAATGTTTCACTTCATATTCTTTATTTGTTTCTTCACTTAATATAACAATTCCATTTTCTCTTACTAAAGTACTTTCATGTGAAGTTAAAATTGAAGTACCTTTTACACCTTCATTTAGAATTTGTAAAATTCCCAACTTAATTTCATCTGGATTAATGTCTTGGTATGAAATAAAATATTTTCTATTTAAAACTTTCCAAAGTTCCTTAAGTTCCTTAAATTTATTTATTCTTATTTTAGCTTTTGGCAATTCTTCTTTGTTATTTGCATTTATTATTTTATTACCCTTTAACCCTATAGATAGTTCAGGATAATCATTAAATAGTTTATCTCTATTTTCTACAATTATATTTTTATCTGTATCAATATAATCGCCTGTTAATAGTTGAATAAATAATTGTTTAAACGATATTCCCATTTTAATTGCTAAATTTTCAATAGCATTGTCAGTTAATTTAGAGTTTTCAGGATAATCACCATTTATCTCATTTACTAATTTAGTGGCGAAATCTTTTTCCGTAAAATCAACTATATAATTTAAATAAAACTGTTCATTAGAAATTCTTGACAAAGATTCATTAACAGGTAATCTTAATCCCCGCCCGACTTCCTGTAACTTGCTAATCTCAGAACCGCTACTTCTCAATTTACAAATAGTAAATATATTAGGATTGTCCCACCCCTCTTTTAATGTCCATTTTGAAAAAATAAACCTAAAAGGATTAATTTTACCATTTTTTTTATATATTGATAACGTCGTATCTTTATCGACAAGAATTTGTTTTAATTCATCAGCTATAGACTCATCAGAATCATTATTATCTTTAGAAAAATAACCACCATGACATTCAGAAATATTTATCAATGTTTCTTTTAAATATTTCTCATATAAAACCTCATTAACATCATCATAGTTAATGTTATTTAATTCCTTCCTTATTTTTGATTGCAATAATTCTTCAAAAATATCTTTTAAATATGTAGGAGAAGGATTTTGTTTGTTTTCTCTATAAGAATCTATATCATCTATAAAAAACAATGCTAGTGTTTTAATTTTATCTTTTCTTTTGAAATTTTCTTTTTCGATTTTGAAGTGAGAATCTAATGCATTTTGTATCATAACTCTTTGATATGAGGTTGAATAAATATCAGAGTATATTTCATTACCAATAGATAACTCTTGACCATTTGATAGAAACAGTTTTTTTCCAATACCTTCAATTGTAACATTTTCAAATGATTCATCTATTTGTTTCAAAGAATCGCCTTTTTCCAATTCAAATGTTTTCCTATTTTTTTCTGTAATTAATTCTAATCTTGTTTTTCTTTTATTTTCAAGACTTAGTAGTTTAACTTTTTTATTACACCCAGTTGGAGAATCTACATATCTAACACTTATTCCCTTTACTAAATTATTGTTAAAAGCTTCACAGCTACCTAAATTATATATTAAATTATGGTAATCTTTTACAATGTTTTTCCCTTCTTTTACTTCAGGAAATGTTGCTCCATATCGAATAATACACTGTGGAACTATTTTTTCTTTAACAAATTCAAATGTTTTATTTTCTTTAGAAATCCTATGAGGCTCATCAATAATCATAAATGGTCTTGTGGCCTTAATTGCTTCAGCTGGAATGTCATAATCTTCAACAACGCTTGAATAAGATTTAGTTAACATCGATTTAGTTCCATCTTTAAATAAGTGCATATTAGCAACTAAAACTGTTATTCTATCCTTATACAATTCAGATTGCTCTACAAAATTTCTCACTGCACTTGGAAATATTTCTTTGGATTTACTGCTTTTTTTTGCGTTTAAAACACACAGATCAATTGATTTTCCATATTGATCTTTAAAATGATTAACAGTTTCGTCAGATTCTAAAAATTTAATAGTTCCTAATTTAATTGGAAGTGACGGTACCAAAATAATAAATTTATGAATCCCATAATGTTTATTTAACTCATAAATCATCTTTGTATATACATATGTTTTACCAGTTCCTGTTTCCATTTTAATGTCGATATTTACATAATCTTCTATACTCAGTTTACCACGTAAAGAATAAGGTAATTTATTATTTAAATTCCTAATATTATTTAGAATATTTTCAGAAGATAATTCAACTAATGGATTCGCAAATTTATTTGTATTATTTATTATATTTACGTCTTCAAATACTTTATTAATTTTATTAATTGCTTCAGTCTGATGATTTAATCCCTTTTCAAGTTTTAATCCCATAACAATTCTCCTTCCTAATATCTAGTTATTACATCTACTGATATATTTTTTATATTTTTCACTTGTCTTAAATTGTCCTTTAATGTTTGTATTTCATTTAAAGCAAAAGAATAACCAAATAAAACTATTCTATTACATTTAAAATTTTTCTCTTTTTCATATTTTTCAATTAAGCACTTTATTGATTTATCAGATAATTCAGGTTTTATTAAATAAATAGTATCTTCACAAGAATAAGCCTCATACCCGTCTAAATCAACAATTCTATATACATCAGTTAATCCATAACCATCACTTAAAATCCATGTGGTTAAAATCGATTCAATTCCAAATTCATCTAGTATTGTTTCATCAGAAATCATATAATTAGGTTCAAAGTTTTCTAATTTATCTAATGTATTAGTATCTATATTTTTTATAGTATAATGTTTAAATCCATAATCTATATTAGTACTTATTTCTTCTTTAATTTTTTTAGCAGCACTTCGGATTCTTTCTTGTCCCACTTGATCAATTGTATTGAAACCATTTTTATTCGCCTCCGAATTCACCTTTGTTTTTTCATTAAGTTGAACTAATATATATTTCAAATTTTTATTACATTTTGAAAATGCATTATGTCTTAATATTGCTTCAGCAGTTGTAGAAGAACCACCAAAAAAATCAAGAACAATATCATCTTCTGATGCCCCTATCTGTAACAAATCATAAATTAAATTAACTGGTTTTGGATTATCAAATATTTTATATCCAAATAATTCTTTTATTCTAGCAGTTCCATTTCCACTACTATATTCTGGTTTATAAAGAATTGATTTTGGTTTTACAGTAGGAAGATCTCCTAATGTTGGCCTTTGTTTTTTATAAATAGAATATTGATTATTATTTTCAACAACTATTAAATCTTGTGGTTGATTAAAAAATTTATCTTTTCCCCATCTCCAAGACATTTCTTTGCCATCTGTAATTGGAAATAATTCGATTTCTTCATCAGTAGTTCTTTTCAAACTACATTTTTTAGTTAATCTATTTATATACAAAGGGAAAAATAAATTTGGTCTTTTTTCTCTTGGAGCATTTACTCCAGTAGCTTTTAAATTTGCTCCCTTTTTGTAAAATCCATACTCATCTTCATCCCAATCAGAATCATTATCTGAATCGACTTCAAATTCATAAACTTCACAATTATCCTTATTTTTTGAATATACCAGTGTATATTCATGAGTTCCTGAAAAGGCATATTCATCATTGTTCCCTTTTAAATTCATTATAGTAGGTAAATTACCTAAAAAATTTTCTTCTCCAAAAATATTGTCACAAATCATTTTTAAATTTGTGTGTTCATTATCATCAATTGATATAAAAATAACACCATTTTGCTTTAATAATTGTTTTGCAAGATATAGTCTTGAAAACATGAAAGTGGCCCAAGCAGAATGTGAATTCGACTTATTGTTAGTCATATCAAAAATTCTTTTTGCTTCTTCCTCATTTATATCTAAATCTCTTATCAATTTATCTATTGAAAAATCAAATTTATCATTATAAACAAAACCATCTTTGCCGGTATTATATGGAGGATCAATATATATACACTTAATTTTATTAGTGTATGATTTAGTTAAATGTTTTAGAGCATCTATATTATCTCCTGATATATAAATATTTTCGCTATTAAAATTTTCAGATTTAATATTATTTTCCAAATCAGGAACTAAGATGGTTTCAGTTTCTAAAGAAGCAACTAATTTCGCGTAGTTTTTTCCTAAGAAATTCAGTCCGTACCCTTCCTTTGTAAAATCAACATCTTTTGATATGTTATTTTTAAAGTTTTCAATATCGAAGTTTCCACTTTTATTAAAACAATCTGGAAATAATTCTTTTAGTTTAGTTAGTTTATCGTTAACAATTTCCAATTCTTCATTTTTAATTTTAATTTCCTTTATCATTTTACTTCCTCCTACTTATCTTTTGGTAATTTTGTATAGTCATACTTCTCTTGAACATCTTTAAGTTCATTAAAAGCGTTTTCTATATCTTCAATTGCTTTTTCTATTGTATATAAACTATCTTTATTCTCTTTCATAATTTTTAAATGTTCCATTGTATTAAATAAAGTTTGTCTTGCATTACTTGTTTTTCTTCTTTTTTGATTATCAAATTCAAGTAAATTTAATTCTGATTTTTTATATTCGTCTATTAAATTTTTCAAATCTACGGTAGATTTATTTTTATATTTATTTAAAGATAGACAATTTAAAAATTCATCATAACCAGCTTCCTTCAATAATCTTTCTAAAGATAAATCTAGCGTCTCTGCTAGTTTTTTTAATAACTCAATATCTACTTTTTTATATTTACCATTTACTAAGTCATTAAAAGTGCTTCTACTAATACCAGCTAATTTTGATAATTCCCTTTGAGATACGCCTTTATTTATCCTTGCAGTTTCCAAAGTGTTTTTAAGTTCCTCTGAATACATATCATCCCTTCTTTCTTTCCTTTTTTTTCGTTTATAAACTAATTATAACACTATAATTTAAAAATGACAACAAATACGGACAAAAAGTGTTGACAAAACCTGCGGACGATGATAAGATTTAAATGACAAACGAACCGGTCGACGAAGTTTGTAAAGAAAGGAGACGCTAAAATGAATCAAAAATATTTTACTTTAATTAGAAATGATGTATTAAATAATAAACATTTATCGCTAGGTGCTAAGGGATTATATGCTCTTATAAGTTATGACTTAACTACATCACTAAGAAATCTTTTAATTGATTCCACTACTAAACGAGAAACAATTCAATATGTTAAGGAACAAGAAAAATTTGATTATGTACATTTTTATAATTTAGATAATTGTGAAAATAAAGACTCACCTATTGGAATGCATGTTTTAATTCAGCCCAGTGATGAATTTAAAAAATCAATTAATAACAAATGTAAAGAACAAGCAAGATAAAGGAGGATAATATGAGTATAGACGAAACTTTAAAAATAATTTCTCAACAATGGTGTAACTTAAATGATTTAATGAAATTAGCTAATGTCGGTAGAAATTCAGCATTATCAATTAAAAGTAAAATTAAAGTTAATTTAGAAAAAAATGGATACTACATTCCAAAAAACACAGTACCCCTGAAAGAAGTAATTAAATATTTAAATAAAGATATTGATTACTTAGAATCAAGAAATAAAAGTATGAAAGGAGATGAATAAATGTTAAGACCAATTGAAAAAGTAGATATAAGCATTAAAAAAGACATCATCATAAATCATATAATGAAGTCTAAGAGTGTGTATTTACTAGTATCAAATCCAAAGGTAGGAAAGTCAATGTTGGCACTGCAACTTTCCTGCTCCGTTATAAACGGAACACCATTCTTAGGATATCAAGTTAATCCCTCACCTGTTTTATATATTACCACAGAGTCAGATTTCAGTCAATTACAGGAAAGATTACATTTTATGGAACTTGTTCCTAAAAACGATTCATTATTCCCCATTGATAGGAAAAATAAAATAAATATTTCATTAAGAGATATAGAACTCGAAATTAAATCTTTCTCTGAAGATAATAAAGGAAAACTAATAATTATAGATATGTTAAAAGATATAGATTTTGGTATTGATTATGACATAAATAATTATCAAGATATTGCACAAAAAATATTGCCAAAATTAAGATACTTTTGTGATAAATACAATATAACATTTCTAGTAACACATCATTTAAATAAAAGTGGTAAGACACTAGGAAGTGTTGCATTAGATGCAACAGTTGATGGAAGAATAACTTTAGTAGAAAACAAATCAAATAAAAAATATGTAAAATTACAAATGATAAATAGAGATTTTCCTGAACTGGATATCCAATTAAAAAAACAAGATAATCTTATATTTAAAAAAATAAAATCTATAGAG